>CAIMWN010000044.1 GCA_903845155.1 Oligoflexia bacterium | reverse complement strand
TTCTTTCTTTTTTTGTTTAAGCACTAAAAAAGTATCAGAAAACGGCCCTTTTTGTTTTTTACTACCTGCGCAAACTACACAATTTTTTTTACATCACCCGATTATATTTCACTAGTGCCGGGAGCTCCTACATCTAAGTCGACACTGCTTTGGATGGTGGTTTCACACATTCTTCTCTTTGGTTTTTGGGTAGTCATGAGGTCTCTTGGCTATTATTTAGAAAAACAAAATGAAAACCAAATCAGACTTCGTCTACTGAGTGAAACGCAAGATAGACTTCGGGCAGTTGGAGCCCTGACTGCTGGATTTTCACATGAATTTGCCAGTCCCTTGAATACTGCAAAAGTCTGGCTCAATCGGGCTCTGAAAACAGAATCAAAAGACGATATTAACGAAGCGATGCTTGCCATCGAATCCTGCGAGAATGTTCTCCATCAAATGAACGACTCACAACTCGACACCCGCAGCTATATTCCAAAGCCCGCTCCCATTCATGAACTCGTTCGAGATGTGGTCGACACTTGGAGAGAAGATCATCCTCACTGCCGCATTCAACTAAAAATTGATGATATCGGTGTTCATCCGATTCCATCTGTAAATTTTGCGCAAGTACTTCTAAACCTGCTTGATAATTCCTATCGCGAAAAACCAGAAGGTCTAATCCAGCTCGAACTCAAGTCAACTCAAGATTGGATAACATTTGCAATCATCGATGAGGGTCCCGGGTTTCCAGAAATTGTTATGAAGAGACTGGGAGAACCGTTCCTCACTACCAAACCAGAAGGCACTGGCCTTGGTCTTTATGTTTCGCATCTTTTTGTTCAGTCCTTAGGGGGCGAAATACGCATACTAAATAGAAAGAAAAATGAAGACACCCGAGTAGAACTCCGCTGGCCGATCGGAGAAAATAACTATGTCTAAATTCCTAGTCATTTTAGATGACGACGCAAAACTTTCTTTAGCTCTTTCGCGGGAATTTACTGACCGTGGATATTCCGTCATCTGTGCTGAAAAAATTATTGATATACCACCGCAACATTTCGATTTTGCACTTTTAGATCTGAGATTAGTCGGAGATTTCGGATTAAATGCAATTGATACCATCAAAGAAAAATCTCCCGATTGCAAGATAGTGGTTCTCTCTGGCTACGGGAGTGTGACTACTGCAGTTGAAGCCATGAAAAAAGGTGCGATCGATTACTTAAGAAAGCCTACCAGTGTTGACGAAATCGAAGCCGCTTTCAAGGGCAAAAGAAACCTATCCAACAGTGAAATACTTGTGACTCCTTCACTTTCCGAAATTGAACATGACTACATCGATCATGTCTTAACCCAAAATTCGGGGAACATTACCAAAACCGCTAAACAATTGGGGCTGCATCGCCAAAGTTTACAGCGAAAACTAAAAAAGTACTCTTGAAAGGAGAACAATATGAAAACGACACTAAAGTCCATTCTATTAATTTTAATCGGAACTCTTGCAGGCATTCAATCCCATGCCCAGACGCCACTCGCAGGCCATTTGAGCTTTGTACAAGAAGGGGTTCATGCGCACCTCTATTGGGAAAAGGGTCCGATTGCAAACGATGAATCAATTTTAAGAATCGAGTTTATGAACGCTTCAACTCATCAGGCTGGGGATATCCACTCTGCACTCGACGTGGTTCCTAGAATGCAAATGGGTTCTATGGAACATGGCACTTCTCCGGTCACAATTGAAAAAATCAAAGATCAAAATGAGAATGAACTTTTAGGGCAATACCGTGTTTCAAAGATTTTTTTCGTCATGAGTGGGCCTTGGAAAGTGAAATTTAACTTCACCCATTCGGATCAAACTATTGAGACTCAAATTTGGAATGTCCAAGTTCCTGCCACAGTTTCAAATTAGGGCAAAATCAATTTCTAACGCAAAAAAGCATCGCTGCAACAATTTGTGGCGATGCTTTTTTGCGTTTATAGGTTTACCTTCTGATGTCAAAGAGGTGTAATATGAGAACTTTATTATTAGTTTCGGTTTTCGGTATTGGAATGACGAATGCTTTTGCTGATCCTGTAATGGCAGAAAATGGTGATGTTTATCAGGGAACGCTTTATATCAATGAACACCCCACTACCAAGAGCTGTCAAATTACAATTCAAAGCAAAAATGATATTCCAACTCTAGGTGCTAATTGTACAAAAATTCAAGTGATTTTCAATTTAGGAATCGCTGTTCACGGCTACAATCATACTCCTGAATCACTCTTCTCTTCCATCACAAATTATCAACTTCCAGAATACCCGGTTCAAAAAACCTGTGCTCTTAATCGTGACGGCACACCTCTGAGTAAATCTATTTACTCTGCGAATGACGAGCAAACGTACAATCGCATTTTGTCGGGTGATTCAAAGTCGGGTTGGGTTTCGTTTGATTATTTTGTGATTATTTCGCCTGAAACTCGTCTGCCGATTTCGGCTCGGCTTCATCGTTTAGGTGTTTTGAATGAAGACAATTACGATTGCGAAAATTTATTAAAAGTGAACTAAAAGCAAAGGTCAAATACTATGGATAGAAGATCATTTCTTAGAACATCTGGACTAATTGGGATTGCTGCCGCTTCGACTTTTTTTGGTCGATCACTGAAAGCATTTGCTGAAACCTGTGACAAAATTAAACCCACTCCACAAATGGTGACCATGCTTGGGTATGTGACAGCATCTAAAACCAAAGGCCAAAACTGTTTAAATTGCGTTCAGTTTCAAGGTGATAAAAAATCCACTACTGGCAAATGTCCAATCTTTCAAGGATGCGAAGTTTCATCAAAAGGTTGGTGCAAATCTTGGTCTAAAAAGGCCTAAAAATTTGGAGAGAGGCTTTTGGGGCGGTTTTGCTTCACGCAACCTCTATGTATCCCCGAGGGTCTCTTCTCCAATTTAATCATCATCTCCTCAATTTATAGGAATGAAAAACATGATCCCATCGACATCAAACTTTTCAATGCAACTCACACTTAGTTCACCCATATGAGAGTTCGATTTGTTTAAAGATCGCTCTCCAAAAGAGTTCGAACTTTAGCAAAAGCCATTTATTTCAAAACCTTGTTTAGAAATTTAGCGAAAAGTGTGTTTTATGATTAAATGTATCGAACCACTGACTCTCGGAAACACAGCAGCTATAAAGATTTGAAATCATTTTAATTTTCAAATAAAAAAGCCCGCTAATCTTTACAGATTAACGGGCTTTTTTAAATGGGGTGACCGATTGGTCAAAAGTCGAACCTATTTTTATCCCAATTAAAAAACTCATAAACGCCTATTGTAAAAACACACAAAGCGCTGATAAGTCATCGAAACGACTACATAAAAGTAACTACAGTAGGGCTAAACTTGAATTCCTAGTACGAGAGTGTATAGAGGTTAAGAGGCTTAGCTTTACGGAGACAATACTTACACTCGGTGTGTCTCTGACAACCGTTCTTAGGGTATGTCGAACCTTAAAAATTGGCCGATATAGTGACCAAATTCCATCCGAGCTTCGCTCAAATTCCTCGCAGCAACCCTATGGATGGAAATCCGCAAATGGTCTTTTGGAAAAGGAACCAAACGAATGGCGCTGCGTTGAATTGATGTTCCAGTTCCGTAGCCAAGGCCTTAGTTTGCACAAAATCGCAGCCGAACTCACCCACCGAAAAATTCCCACTAAAAACGGTGGTAGATGGTTCGCAAAGTCCATATCCCAGATTCTAAAATTCAACGAAAAGTTCCTTAACAACCAAACTAATGATCGGAGGATCAAATGAACAATCTCATCAAAATCGCAGTCGCCTTGGCATTCATAGCTGTTGCCAGTGGAAAACTACCTTGGATTCTATTCCAAGTTCGGAAAGCGCAAATACATCTCATCATTGAATCTCAGGCATCTAAATGGCCTAAGGCGATGACATTTCCGAGCCACTAATCTACTTACGCTAGATGGATCATTTGATCGTCAAGGCTACCCAATAGCTCTAATGCCACCGTCATCAGATCTTTAGTTCGATCGCTTGATTTAGGGAAGTATCACTTAACGGCCAAACACTGAGTTACTGCGCTCATTCCTGAATGACCTTTTCCCTCTTGCACATCTCGGTCAATTTCTTGAAGCACCTTAAAAGTCAAACCTTTCAATTCTAACTCCAAACAATTTTTAGTCATCATGAGCTCTGCGCTGGGAGGCCCGCCCGTTTTGAATTCTAGCTGTCTAGGATGATAGGACTCCAAAATCAATATCCCATCGCTTTTCAAGCCTTTAACGATATCCAAATGAAGCTTATGCCTAAGCACTGGAGGAACATGACACCATATCGACACAATTGCGTCCCAATGACTTTCAATAATCTGAAAATCATTTAAATCTGCTACAATGGTCTCAACCTTAACTCCATGCTTTTCGGCTAAGATATTTAGTTTTTTTAACCCTTCTTCTGACTGATCAACAGCGGTCACTGCATAACCACGGCCCGCCAAAAACACAGCATTTCTTCCCTCGCCTTCAGCCAAGCACAAAACCTTGCCTTGAGCGGGAATTTGGGACGCGCACTCTTTCAAAAAATCATTAGGCTCAGTTCCATAATAAAAATCTGCTCCCGAATAACGATCATTCCAAGGCTTTACTTTGTCTTGCATGTGCTAATTCCAAAAATAGCATAAGGTGGACACCAACCGATCAAACCCGTTGCAAGTGGAACTAAACCAAGCCAAAACCATGGACTTTGAGGACCCACAAAAACACAACTCACTAAACCAACACCAACTACTACACGAACAGCGCGCTCTACCGGATGAATATTCTTTTTCATAATCATTTCCTTCTTTCTTATTACACAGACTTGTTTTGGATTTTTCTTAAAATAATTTCAAGCGGGCAAAATCCAGTAATGCTCGACTGAAAAAGGTTGAGCCCTACAAAGGCCGTAAAATATAACCAATAGTGATTGTGGTATTTGGCAAGTAATAAACTCGCCATAATAAAAGCACCCGCAAACGCTCGAATTTGATTATCAATGGACATAGATTTCTCCTTCTTGTTCCTGTTTAACTTCAGCTTGGATCACGCGTTCTCGCGTTTTTCCAACGAACCAGTAATAGAGCACTGGAACCGCGAAACGACTGAGCAATGTTGCAGCCACTTCACCAAACATCAAACTCACCGCCAAGCCTTGAAAGATCGGGTCTGCAAGCATTACCGCACTTCCAACTACGACAGCTGCCGCAGTTAAAAGCATCGGTCTAAATCGTAGTACACCGGCGCTAATGACAGCATCTTTTAGCTTCATTCCTCTTTTGAGTTGATGTTCAATAAAATCCACCAAGATAATTGAATTCCTGACAATAATCCCTGCGCCAGCAATGAAGCCAATCATCGAAGTTGCTGTAAAATACGCCCCAAGCATTGCATGCCCCGGTAAAATCCCAATTAAGCTAATAGGAATCGGCGCCATAATTACGAGTGGAACGGCATAACTTCGAAACCAGCCCAAAACTAAAATATAGATCAGCACGATCACCACCGCGAATGCGCCACCCAAATCACGAAACACCTCATAAGTAATGTACCACTCACCGTCCCACTTCACGACAGGAGCATTCGTATTCCAAGGAACGTCAGCGGTTTGAGTCGGATAATGAATTCGAGGTTGAAGCTTAAGAATTCCGTAGACAGGTGCTTCTTCACTCCCGCTCAGTTCGCTCATCACATACGAAACAGGTTTCAGATTTTTACGATATAATGTCGGTGATTCTAGAGTTTTTGGTTTTTGACTCAGTAGTTCGGAATTCAAGCTCCCTGACTCAAAAGATGGAATCATCTCACTTTGAAAAGGCCGAGCACTTGAACGAACCTCGTTTTTCACTGAAAGATCAATACCAATATCTTCGGGGTGATTTGATTCATTCAAATAAGTCGTTCTCGACTCAGAAAAAATTGCATGCCCAAGCCCTGCAAACTGATCTGCACTTGCACCCAATTCACCGCCCTTTAGGTAGTCAAAGTTATAGACCTGCCTTGGGCGCCCCAATCTCGAAGTCGTATCAAGATCCACTACACTCTTTTCATTTTTAAAAATTTTATAGATTTCATCCGCTACTTTTTCGCGTGACTCGCGAGTGGGCCCATACACTTCTGCAATCATCGTTGCCAGTACCGGCGGCCCAGGAGGAATTTCAAGCACCTTAGTAACCGCGCCATACTTCTTACCGAACTCAGTAATTGCAGGTCGCAAGCTCTCTATAATTTGATGACTTGAAACTTTACGATCATTCTTCTCGCTCAATACCACTTGAAGATCGGCTTGATCATCCTCTCCGCGCAGAAAAGTATGTTTTACCATGCCTGAAAACGAGAAAGGCGCTGAATCACCTACGAACACCTGAACTTTCTTCACTTCATTATTCTGCAGAAGAATTTTCGAAAGCTCCTCAGATAAATGAAGCGTTTGTTTGAGTGGCGTGGTGTTTTTATAATCAACTAACACTTGAAACTCGTTTTTATTGTCAAAAGGCAACATTTTTACTTTTACTGCCTTGAAGTAAAGAAGAGATAAAGCAATGATAAATAAACCTGCAGTGAACGCACCAAACTTCATTGCTGAAACTCGTGAACTCAATAGAGAATTCATGACCTTACGATAGACCTGATCTAGCTTACTTTCTTTAGCGTTAATCTTTTTGTGCTTGTGATTTTTAATGATCCGCACCGATGCCCAAGGGGTCACGATAAACGCAACCATTAACGACAAAATCATCGCAAGACTCGCACCGACCGGAATAGGCTTCATATAAGGCCCCATCATGCCACGCACAAACGCCATTGGCAGAATGGCGGCGATCACCGTAAAGGTGGCGAGAATGGTTGGATTCCCAACTTCAGATACAGCTTCTAATGTTGCCCGTCCAATTCCAAAGTGCGGATTCTCGGCCAAATGTCGTTCGATATTTTCGACCACGACGATTGCATCATCGACCAAGATACCGATCGAGAAAATGAGCGCAAACAAAGTAATGCGGTTGAGGGTATACCCTAAGAAATAATAAATTGCTAAGGTCAGCGCAAGAGTAACTGGAATTGCAATCGCCACTACGAGCGATGCGCGAAATCCCATCACAAGAGCAATGAGTGCTGCGACCGACAAGGTTGCAATCAATAAGTGTTCGATCAGCTCTTTCGATTTCTCATCTGCGGTCGAACCATAGTTTCGAACCTCAGTCATATTAATCGTATCAGGCAATTCTTTTGAAAGCGTTTTTGCTCGCTCTAATAAACGATCTGATAATTCAACAACGTTAGTACCTTTCCGTTTTGCAAAAACAATCGAGACCGCATTGGCGGCCTCACCACCATTTGATTTGTCAAAAATAACCGACGCATGGGTCAACTCTTCTGGGCCATCAGTAATGGTCGCAACATCCCGTAAAAGCACTACCCTTCCACCCCGCTGCCCAAGTGCAATCGCACCCACTTCGTTTGCAGAAGTAAGACGTCCTCCGACGTCAACATCAAAGACTTCTTTTTCTGCCCAGTTTTTTCCAACAGGAAAACTCACACTACTTTTTTGGAGTTGATCTGCAACCGTAAGAAGGGAAACTCCTTTTTGAGCTAAAAGCTGAGGATTCACCACCACTCGGATCGCTCTTTTTTGACCGCCCTTCAATTCAACTTTCGCTAAATCAGGTGTACTTGAAAACTCGCGCGCAAGCGGAGCAACCTTGGCACGTAACTCATAAGAAGAAAGGGTTTTTGAACTAAAGCTAAGAGTCAAAAATGGAACATCATCAATCGAAAATGCTTTTACTTCGGGAGCAAGAGCTACCTGTGGTAATTCAGAGCGCACCGACATGAGCTTATGGTGAACCTTCACTAAACTCGGCTCCATGGGTTCGCCTACCTTAAATCTAACGGTGACTAGCGTTCCATGCGCTCGCGAAGCAGAATAAACGTACTCCACTCCATCAAGTCCCCAAAGCGCTCGTTCAATTGGCTCAGTAACTTTTCGTTCCACTTCCGATGCCTCTAAACCGGGCGCACCCACGCTAACGTCGACCATTGGAACTGAGATCTGTGGCTCTTCTTCTTTAGGTGTGAGCCATACCGCCATCAGACCAAGCAACACTGAAGAAACCGCGATTACGGGCGTCAATTTTGAATGAAGAAATTGAGCAGCAATTTTGCCTGCAAAACCTTCTACTTTAATTTTAGATTGACTCATAAACTTGCACCACTTTCACGTGAAAGCATCATTAGCTTTCCTCGAATCTCAATTAACCCTTGCTCTACTTCCATTAAATTTAAAATTAAATCCACCCTGCGATTCAAAACTTCTGCCAATTGTAGTGCTGAAATTGAACCAGACTGAAATAAACGACTTGCAACTTTTACTTGCTCTGAAAGCAAACTCTCGCTTTCAATCAGAAGCGAAAGGTTTTGTTTCATTGACGACTCATTCTGAGTGAGCGTTTTTCTTGCAATCGCGCTTGATAATTTTGAAGCCGCCACCTCTGATACCGACGCAAGATGAAGCTCTTCTTTTTCAGAAACCTGATTTAGACTTTCTGGATTAAACAGTGACCAGTGCAAATAGATACCCCCAGTAAACGCATTCCCTGTGTCGCGATCTCCATGGGTTAGGCCTTCGTTTGCAAATAAACCAACTCTAGGCAAGAAGCGTGATCGCTCAGCAGACTTCATTGCATCGAG
>CAIMWN010000043.1 GCA_903845155.1 Oligoflexia bacterium | reverse complement strand
GGTTTCAGAAGAGCTTAACTCATTGTTTTTAAACGACAGCAAAAGGGACAGAATCGCGTGCGAGTTAAAGAGGGACACAATCGTGTGCTATTCACATTTCTAGCGACCGATTTACATAGTCCTTATGTAATCATTATTTACACTAAAAATATGTAGGACCATCAATGTGTCGCCACAGACACATTGATTTTTAATAATCTCATGGTATGAGCATCTAGATGGCGGGTACATTAAGGGCATTTACTGCCAATTAGTTTTGGAAAAATTGCGCCGGTAGTTCTTTTATAATCCTCAAAATCAGGTCTTCCTTCTAACCGTTTTTCTAGCAAGGGAACCCCACTTACAAAGTAAAGTAACAGCGTTATGAGTAGCGGAGAGATCAAAGCAATCCAACCCCACTCTAATCCCAATGGAACGATTCCAATGCCAATCCAATTAATAATCTCACCTAGATAATTAGGGTGGCGTGATATTTTCCATAGACCAACCCTACAAAGTTTCTGTTCATTAAGGGAATCACTTTTGAATATGGATTTTTGTCGATCACTCATTGCTTCAATCACAATTCCCACTAAAGAAATCAAGCCACCCATCACCACAAAGTAGGACGGGCGTTTTGCTAAATCGCCTAATGCCGCTTGATTCATTACATTCGTCACAAAAATTGGAATCGCGATTGCTTGCATGATCACACCTTGGAGTACATAGACCTTTAAAATGGAGGAAAGCACCCAATGCGTACCCCAACCTTTTCTCCAATTCGCGTATCTAAAATCCTCCGGTTTATTCCAATTACGAGAAAATAAATAAATGGAAAGTCGCAGTCCCCAAATTAAAATGAGTCCTGTTACTACTAGTGACTCCATTGAATGAATCGTACGACTGGAATATGTGAACGCAGCCAAGATCACAAAACCTAAACCCCAAAAAATGTCGACGAGCCCATTATTTCTTCTATAGAGACAAATTGATCCTGAAATAACGAACCACACCGCCGTTCCAAGCAACCAAGGATTTAGATTCATTGAGAACCTCCATGTTCCACATAAATAATATCTTTAACTGAATAATTGATAGAGCGAACATACTCTATTGCCTCTTGAATTTTCGCTTTCGAAATACCGGGATCCTTTGCCATAATCCAAAGGTAGTTTTGGCTTGGAACCCCAATTGCTGTCCATTCATAATTCGGATCAAGTGCGATAATCAAATAGGTAAATTTCAAAGGCCAAAAGGGTGAAATCGTCCATCGTGCGTTCGTTTCTTTATTATCAATCCAGCCAGTTTGTGGATATTTCTTCAATTCCCCCTTAAATGATCCTTGGTTATAGGAAAAATCAATATCTATCTGTTGTTTAGTTTCGTTCCAAGTATAGGCTTCAACTGAGTTATACACGTCTTTTTCAAGAAAGGTAAATCTCCCAGCCATCACATACCATGGGCCCATAAAGCGATTACGGTCAACGTGAGGTACAGTTCGATCATAGGAATGTGCGCAGCCAGCGAGGGCTGTACTGATGGATACTAAACTCAATAATCGTTGATAAAATCTTTTACTCATAAATAATCTCCGCTGAAAAACGATGTAATTTTCCGTGTTCATCCACTTTTTGGACAGGGGTAATCCCTTTATATCGCACATACCGCTTTGTGTTTGGATCGATATATATTTCAATATCCCCTTCCATTAACGAAAATAAAATACCGTTAAAAAATGAACTGGGTTTCATACTGATCACAACTAACTCGCGTTCTTTTAAGACTTCTTTTCGCTTCATACGAAAATTAAAACCAAATGTTTCCTGGGCTTCAAGAACACCAAATCTGCAATGAACCGTTTTTCCACTCAAGAGTTCATCCCAATGTTCAAGTAAAAAAGCTTGCGTGGTGGGTCCAGTGATAAAATCATCGGTGTAATCGACCTCATCTTCTATTAGTTTCTTATTCTTTGTGGTCTCTTGATCCTTAAACAGAATCTTGTCTGTAGTTGACACGATGGTGTACAAATGCCCCGTTTGTAATTGCTCCACCTTTTGAGAGAGAAGGTGCGTGCCTCGAAATGAAGCCGTTTCCGACAGGACCAGCTTCCCTTTTGTTTCCACTATGGTGGAATGAACGCTTGATACTCCATCACTGTCTTGTGAGTAATGCGTTTTCTGAATAAATAATGGTGTCCCCTCTACCTTCCCGAGTGAATATATGTATCCAACTCTATCGGGAAACGCATCTTCTGCCTTTGTTCCTGCAGAAAGGAAAACTAAAACTACAAATAGTTTCGAACTATAGCGAATTGCGCGCATCATTACTGCTTTCTCCATTTTGTAAAAAGTCGTACACAAATAACTTCAATGATCTTAAAAACAAAAGGGCAAATCAATACCCACACTATTACAGCGTGAAGGCCCGCCATGCCATAATGTTTCATGAAAAGTGAAGGGTCGACACTGAACTCTGAAACTACTAACTTAGGATTAAATGCGACAGGAGGAGTGCCAGTCAGTCTAGCTCCTAAATACATAAACACAGGTAGAAGAACTAATTGTACTGGATAAAATAAATAATTTACCAATTGAAGCAAGGGTTGATTCAATTTAAATTTGATTCCAACCAATACACAAAGTGCAGTGGTCGCACCTAAGAGTGGAATTATCGATAAGATCACCCCTGTTGCGCAGGTCCTTGCCAAACCGAGTGGACTTACTCCTTGAGCAAGCTGATTCTTGATCGGCAAAAGTATCTTAGTTTTGAAAAAACCATCCAGCACTTCCTTCATAAAAATACCAATACAAATAATGAATGAGTCTTCATCATTGTTTAATTTTCTGAAAAAGATAATGTGACACGCCCCACTCGGAACCATGACGATAGTTGAAAAGCTCAGCACAAGACATAAAGAATACCCGCCAACGTTGAACCCAGCGTTTGGATTGTTCTATTCCATAAGTCTGATCAAATAGTTTTTTAATTTCATCCGAATGTGTGTCCATATTCCTTAACCACGCTTCCGAAGTTTTACCGTAGTGTGTTCCATTCCATTCCCACTGTGTTTCAATGGTTAGACTATTTTTGAAATAGCTAAATAACTTTCTCGCGGGCATCTGCCCACCCGTAAAAAAATACTTTCCCATCCAATTACTTTCCCCCTCTACTTCGAATGGATATGAAAAATCACGGTGGGTAAAAACATGAACAAAGAGTTTGCCTTCCGAATCGAGCCACTGAGAAAGCTTACTTAACAACAAGTCATAATTTTTAAGATGTTCAAACATTTCCACACTCACGACCCGATCAAATGGGAAGAACTCTTTGCTCAGGTCTCCTGTGTCCATGATATTGCGAGTGATGACTTGAACGTTTTCCAACTTCAGCCGTTTCAACTCCCCTTCAATATAAAGCCGCTGAGGGGCCGAATTAGAGAGAGCAATAATTTGTGATTTTGGAAATTTCTTTGCCATTGCCAGCGTTAGAGAACCCCAACCGCAGCCCAATTCTAAAATGCGCATTCCATCTTGAAGCTCGGCTCTTTGTATGGTGATTTGTAACGCCTGATCCTCGGCATCTGCTAAGGTTTTGCAACTATCATTCCAGTAGGCGGAGCTATATTTGAGGTTCTTTCCCAACACTAATTCGAAAAAATGGGGAGGCAATTCATAGTGCTGTTCATTTGCTTCCTGTGTGTGCACTGCAAGCGGAAGTTGCCTTAAACTCTCTGCATAAGCGGCTTCTTGATTTTCAATTTCTCCTTGGGAAGCAGCCTTAAGATCATCTAATCGCTCTTGGCAGAGTTTCCGAATCCCATAGCGGATTACAAAGTCTGGGAGCAGGCGCCTTTCCATTGCTTCAATAAGTATTTTTTGCATTCTCTGACTCCAATTCTACGCTGTGGTTACACGCGGTTTCTTTAAATGCATCTGCATCACACCGATCGACGCCTCTAAAAATCCGCCTTCACAATAGGCAAAGTAGTATTGCCACATCCGATAGTGCCGCTCCGAATACCCTTGCTTCAAGACTTCGCCCATCTGTGTTTTTAGACGATCACTCCAGGTGTTTAATGTACGCGCGTAATGCATTCCAAAATCCTCTAAATGGGACATTTGCAGATCTGTTTTCCGAGCAATCGCAGCTGTTAGGCTTGAGATGGATGGAATCGCAGTGCCCGGGAAAATATACCTTTGAATGAAATCAACATTCCTTTTCGCATTTTCAAAAAAATGATCTCGAATAGTAATTCCCTGTAGAATCATCTGCCCGTGTGGCTTGAGTAGTGATGAGCATTTCTCAAAGTAGGTCTCAAGATAGTTAAGTCCCACCGCTTCGATCATCTCGATAGAAACTAAGTAATCGTACTGGCCTGTGAGTACGCGGTAATCCTTTTCTAATAGCGTGATCTGATCGCTCAACCCTTCAGCCGCAATTCTAGTGGCAGCAAGTTCTAACTGCTTTTTTGAAATAGTGGTTGTGGTGACCTGACACCCGTAGTTCTTTGCCGCATGTATGGCGAAACTTCCCCAACCCGTACCAATTTCTAAAAGGTGGTCACCGGGCTTCAAATTCAATTTTCTGCAAATGCGATCATTCTTCTCAAACTGCGCTTCTTCCAAGGTTGCTTCCGTTCTAGGAAAGTATCCTGAACTATACATCCATGTTGGTCCAAGAAATAAGCCGAAAAAATCATTTCCTAAATCATAATGGGCACGAATATTTTCCTTCGATCCCTCAATTGAGTTTTTCCTAAGAAAGTGAATTAATTTCTGAAGTGGAACAGTAAGCCTAGACCAACTTCCCTCTAATTCCTCTAAAAGCGCCCTATTTCTTACAAATATTTGGATTAAGGAAGTCAATTGGTCACAGTCCCAATCTCCATCCATGTAACCCTCGCCGCTTCCTATCGAACCACTAAAAACAATCTTTGAATATGCCTTAGCGTTCTTGATTATGATTTTACATTGAAGTGATTCAGAGGCGTGAGCGGATGAACCAAAAACAATAGTGTATCGATCCCTACCAAACTCTTCTACAATCTCAACTCTACCCTCAGCAAGTTTTGAAAGCTTACTGAATAAAACACTTCTACAAAACTGATCGATAGGATTGATTGCGGGAACAGCCATCACTGCTGAGTTTTTCATAAATTGCCTCCTCGTTTAGCTAAGTATTTTGGGTGCGAATGGAAAGGGATTCCCTTTAATTTCAAACATAGTGCTTGGTAGTAAATCGCAATGAATGACTTGAAGGTGAGTAAGGGAAAAGAAGCTAAAGACTTAATTAAATTCATTCGAGTGAAGGGCCGGGGGCTC
>CAIMWN010000042.1 GCA_903845155.1 Oligoflexia bacterium | reverse complement strand
CAACGATGGTCAAAGGAGGTACGAAAATGGATACCAATTACAGAAGTTCTATTAAATCCAACGAAAGAAATGAGGGAATCAAAACATGCAACAAAAACAGCAGCGTAACCAATCAGGCGACATCTTTCTTGAAAAATTCCGCTACAGAAAAAGATAAAAAGCAAAAGACAGAAGAAATAGTGAAAATTACGGTAAATAAAGAGGCCGAAGAAAAGCTCATGAATGTCATGGAGAAGGTCAATAATGGCTTTGATTCGGGCAAGGTAAATAGGCAAGACTTGGCGAGTTGGGCACTCAATTATTTCGCTAGCATCTGCGACGCTGAAGTCATTAAGGCGATCCGTCAGGATCATTTCGATGAATTTGCAATGCTAGAAGCCATTCTCAAACGCGGGAAGGAGCAAGGTAAACTCCCAACTGAACTACGGAATATTCTGCGCCAGCAAATGACATCAGATTTACCTTCAAGGAAATCTACCAAAAAACAGTTGACTTCAAATAGCATCAATGATGCAATTGTAGATAATGAAAGTGATGCCACAACTACATGAAGGGAGATGAATTCAGAGCTATTCGAGAGCACTTGGGCTTGAGCCGCGAGGAAATGGCCGAGCTGTTAGGACTATCGGGTTATTCCGCAGTTTCAAATATTGAGATCGGACATAGGAACCCAAGCCAGCTCGCCGCAATGCTACTCCGAGCACTGAAATCATTGTCACCAAAACGGGCAAATGAATTGATCAATTTATTGAGAGGATTTAGAAAATGAAATTTTATTCAAAACAGAAAGTTATAAATGGCAAGACCTCGCAAGTCACTTGCGAAACAGGACGGAAAAAATACATTTGAGACAAAGTTAGTGAAGATACCGGCGACGACAGCCGAGGAAATAGACAGAATACGTGAAGCCACAGAGTTAGTAATACACTTCATCGGTTTAGGGCGGACAAAGACCAGAACGAAGAAGGAAAAGGAGGAAACAGACCATGCAGCATAGAATCGGAGCATATTTAAGAGTTTCCACAGAGGAACAGGCCCAAGTCATCGAAGGGTCCATTGATTCCCAAAGGCATCGGCTGCAATCGTTTGTTGACCTCAAAAACGTCCAAGAAAAACATTGGGGAAAGGTCATCGAGATTTATTCCGATGAAGGATTCTCCGCAAAAGATACCAAGCGCCCAGCGTTACAAAGGTTATTGGGCGACCTGAGAATTGGAAAGATCAATCTCATTTTAGTGACTGATCTTTCCCGTCTTTCGAGAAATATTTTAGATTTTTGCCTGCTCCTTGAAGACCTGAAAAAGCACAGCGGAAAATTTCTTTCAGTCAAAGAGCAGTTCGATACAACGACAGCAGCCGGGGAAATGATGGTCTTCAATATGATCAATCTATCCCAGTTTGAACGCAAACAAGTGGCAGAGCGTGTCTCCATGAATTTCCATTCAAGAGCAATGCGGGGTCTCCTAAACGGAGGCCCCGTCATTCTCGGGTACGACAAAGATCCGGCCAAATCCGCTCAGTACATTGTCAATGAAGCCGAAGCGCAGCAGGTTCGAGAAATCTTTCGGATATTCCTTGAAGAGGGTTCTGTTTCGCGCGCAGTTCTCCGCTTGAATGAATCAGGAATTGCAAAAAAAGTCGGGCGCAAGCGCGAACACCGGTTAGCGTCGAAAGGCATTTGGTCCATTTCGACTTTGAAAAACCTGATTCAAAATAAAGCGTATATTGGCATCAGAGAAGTCAACAAGAAGTACAAATCACAAGACGCCTATACATTGAAGCCGTGGCAACAACACCAAGAGAGCAAGGCTGCGTGGCCGGGAATTGTGACTGACGATTCCTTTAATACCGCTCAGAAAATTCTTCTGAGCAATCAAAAATTGGACCGCCCTAAGCCGAATCATAAGAACGGAAGTCCTTTTATTTTGACCGGACGATTACAGTGCGCCGACTGTGGCGCTCCCTTTATTGGTGAAACGGGTCATGGTCGAATTTCTGATCATCGTTATTACGCACACAAGCAATATCAAGGAATTCCTTTCAAGTGCCCCGTAAAAAGATTCCCAGCAGAGCTAGCCGAGGAAGCGGTCGAAGCGCACCTTGCGGAAATCGCACTCAATCCGAAGGAATTCAAAAAAGTAGAAATTGGCATTGGCGCGACCTTCAATCAAGAAATCGAAGACCTCAGAAGTGAAAAGGAACGGCTCCAATTGCGCTTGCTCGGAGTTGACCAAGAATCCCAAAAGGTGTTTCAACTTCTGGGTGATGACATGGGCGATGCCGGATTGAAGATGGTTAAGGAAAAGATCGCAAGCTTGGGGGACGAAAAAACTCGCCTCACTGCCCGATTGGCAGAAATTGACCAACGCAAAGAACGTGCGTCGAATTCCAAAAAGGCCGTGACTGAGATCGAGGATCGAATCGTCGAGTTCCAAGCCGGATGGAATAAAGGCACGCTCGCGACAAAGAAAAGATTAATACGGGCGATCATTGATCGCCTCGAAGTGAGTCCTGGGTTACTTGGCCTCTACTATCTTGTTCCACAAGATGGTGAGGGCCAAGGCCCCCAAGCTCCAGTGCTGAGGCCAGATTTTGCTAAGGCAAATTCCATGAGTGCCATTAGCGAAGTACAAAATAAAAAAGCCGCTGGAAATTCTGTGATTCCAGCGGCCTTAGGTTCATGTATTAAATTTAATGGGGTGACCGATTGGTCAAAAGTCGAACCGATTTTTATCCCAATCCAAACGCTGGTTAAAAGTAAATTTTCTAGCACCTCAAATCCCGCTAACTTATTGACAACAAGCCAGAAAAGTAATTACAGCAAGGCCAAACTTGAAGCTCTAATACGAGAGTGCATAGAGGTCAAAAAGCTCACTTTTGTAGAGATCATTGTAACACTCGGTGTGTCTCTAACAACCGTTCTTAGGGTATGTCGAACCTTAAAAATAGGCCGTTATAGCGAGCAAATTCCTTCAGAGCTTCGCTCGAATTCCTCACAGCAACCTTACGGATGGAAATCAATGAACGGAGTTTTGGAAAAGGACCCAGACGAATGGCACTGCGTCGAATTGATGTTCCAGTTACGCAGCCAAGGACTCAGCTTACACAAAATCGCTGCCGAACTTACCCACCTTAAAATGCCCACCAAAAACGGCGGTAGATGGTTTGCGAAATCTGTCTCCCAAATACTCAAGTTCAACGAAAAGTTCCATAACAACCAACCTAATGATCGGAGGATCAAATGAACAATCTCATCAAAATCGCAGTCGCCTTGGCATTCATAGCTGTTGCCAGTGGAAATTTACCTTGGATTTTATTCCAAGTTCGGAAAGCGCAAATACATCTCATCATTGAATCTCAGGCATCGAAGTGGCCTCGGGCAATGACTTTACAAAGTAATTAAATTTCTATCTGAGCCACCGCCGCTGAACCTGAAGCGCTACACCCCGACCAAGACTCGTATTGAGTGGACTTCCAAACCAAGTTTGATCAGTATAGCTCAAAGTCTCTGCCCATTCATCCGATGTCATCAAGCTTACCGTTAGAGCGGCAGTTGCATATCGCTCAACTGCGCCAGCAATTGTGTTTGATGCTTGAACAATATTTACAGGCTGCTCGACCGTCCAGGTAATCGCTCCACCCAAACGCCAGTCTTTTAAACTGTATCCGCTACCTATGCCAATATTTCCGCCGAACCCCGGTTCTATCTTGCCTGTTACCATACTCGTATTTACTGATTTAGAAAATGATCGGTGTGCCTCTAACGAAATAAATCCATCGATACTTTTGTAGGATTTCGTGAGCAAAGTACCCAATCCAATAGCAAAAAAACCATTACCCCTACTATCAAGACCACCTTGCTCTGACTCATATTTTGAAAATCCGGTCGGAAGTGTGAGCTGTAAAAATCCAATTCCTTTGGGCCGAATAGGATTGTAGTCCCAGTCAGGGAGGTATTCGTAACCAAGCGTGGCCGAAACATCGCCAAGACCCGAGAAACTCTGGTTCAGTCGCGAACGGTTGATGATCGGAATTGCAATCCCAGCTTGAAGTTGGTCAGACAATATTGTTGCACCTTCTAGTCGATAGCTTTGAACACTTTGGTGCGTATCCCAGGTTCGCCAGTACCCTGATGAATCAACATTATCAATAGCGATAGAATTATAAGAATACGAAAGCGTCAATTGAGATGCTTGGTCTCCTGCAATCACAGTGGGCGACGCAAAACCACCGCCGCAACAAGCAGCAGAATGAGCTTCTTGCGCGAGAACAAAATTAAATAGTAATAGGAACAATAAGCTCATCTTCTACCGTTGATCCTTGTTTCACTTGCCATTTAATTTGCCATTCGCCGGGCATAATAAAAAAAACGCGTGTTGCGCGATAAGTGCCTGTATCCACTTTTTCGACTGTCACCGGCGATGAACCATGGCCCATGCTTGGCATCCAAAGAATTACATCTGGAATTGAGCCCAAGTCTACTTGAATTGGCGTCTGATCAAGCACATTTTGGCGGTAAGTTTTAAAGGTGAAAGTTCCAAGCTCCGTATCAGTTGGAGCTTTTACCCAAGAATAGCTTAAACAAAGTCGAGAATGATTAAAAAAATAAGTGCAATCTGCGGTGCCTTCACGAGCAGTCGTGTTCGAGGGTTTAAGGTTATTAGTATCAGGTGGCTTTTTTTCTTGAGCACATCCAAACATCAACATGCTTAATAGCAAAAGTTTCAAGTACTTCATTTTTAGCTCCTCTGAATTACGCAACCTAAGGTTCTGCCATTAGAAACCTTAACGGCGCGATTTGCACGCATGTCTTCTAATGCATCTCGAAGATACTTTTTATCAGCCTTAGAAAAATCGGCACTACTGGAAACACCTCCCTGATAGACAATGTCACCCTTAGAATTAAGAACGAAGGCATGCGGAGTTTTGAGCGCCTTAAAAAGATCAGCAAGTCGTGAGGCAGAATCTTGAATGACTGGAAATGGCAGCTTTTTAGATTCGAAGTATGCTTTCGACATTTGCTCGTCTTCATTGCTATTGGAATGGACCGCTAAAAAACTGAAATCTAGAAATTGAGAAGCAAGAGTTGAAATTTCTGCGATATGGCTATTTGAGCACGGACACTTGGCGGATAAGAATACAACCACTAATCCAATTTTTTGAGACGATGTCAGATGAACATCCTTACCATCGAGCAAGTTTTTTCCATTCACATTAAGAATGGGTGAAGCCAAGACCATCGGCATAGTCCAAAAACTACAGAGAACAGCCAAAAGAGAAAAAATACGCATCCTAAATCCTTATCACAGCTTGCTGCGTTATGGCACGCAACATTTCGTTGCATGAGACGGTTGACCATCGCAAAGTTTGCACCTTTTGGTTATAACCAACCCATGCATAAGGCTGCTCACTCAGCACACTTTTTATCCACACTCTATTCTCCTAGTCGAATTTTTAGAAATTGGGGTTCAGCAATCCTTTCTTTCTTCAAATATCCTTTTCAACAATCCAACGCAGAGCAGGCCAAAATATTGTGGTTGGTAAAGCTTCGATGGCTTGCAATTACTCTTTTTATTTTTTTTGGTTCAATCGCTTATGCGCTACATCTTACTCCTACTTATCAATTTCCAATGTATATAGGCATCATCGGACTAATTGTTCCGTTTAACTTGTTTGTTCAAGTCTATTTTGGAAACAGCAGTCAAGACGTGAGCCAAATTATCTTATGCCTCCACATGGCCTTTGATTTGGCCGTGTTAACCGCAATGCTCTTTATGACACGCGGAATCGAAAATCCGTTTGTTGGACTATACTTCCTTCATGCCTGTTTAGGCGGGCTTCTCATACCCGGTTATCTAACACTACCATTTATAGCAATCACTCATGTGTGCTTAGCCTTTCTCCAGCTCGATTATAGGTAGCGTAAAATTTATTGTGTAGATTCGGCAGGAGCTTTGAACCAAGCGAGCCGCTTCTGGAAAGTGATTGGGTGCTTTTTCCAATACGCTTCCATCCGAATAGATACAACGGCTAGAAGGCTGTAGCAAGATTT
>CAIMWN010000041.1 GCA_903845155.1 Oligoflexia bacterium | reverse complement strand
GAGTGTATGAATCTCATCAATAAAAAGAATAATTTGTCCCTCTGCCGCTGTAACTTCTTTTAATACACCTTTCAAGCGTTCTTCAAATTCACCTCGGAATTTCGCGCCTGCAATCAAGGCTCCGAGATCAAGAGTAAGCACTCGCTTATTCTTCAAACTCTCTGGAACGTCACCTCGAGAAATGCGGATCGCGAGTCCTTCAGCGATGGCAGTTTTGCCGACGCCGGGCTCACCGATCAAGACCGGATTATTTTTGGTTCTACGCGAAAGGACTTGCATCACCCGCCTAATCTCTTCATCACGTCCAATCACTGGATCTAGTTTTGAGTTGTGGGCAAGCTCTGTTAAATCACGACAATATTTTTTAAGCACATTCATTTTCGCTTCAGGATCTTGATCTTGAATGCGTGAATTACCGCGTACCTTTTTTAAATTCTCAGAAAACTTCTGTTGCGTAAGGCCTGCGTCTTTCAATAACTTTGCGGATTCAAAACCAGAGCAGCCCGATTGCAGGAGCGCCAAAATAAAATGCTCGGGCGCAATATACTCGTCACCAAGCTTCTTCGCTTCGCCTTCGGCAAACGCGAGTGCTTTCGTGAGTTCGGGCGATGGATAGAGTTGGCCGTTATTGGAAAGTACACGAGGAAACGATTTCATGCGGGTTTCGAGAGTTGCCTTCAGCGCCTGAACACTGATTCCAGCAAGGGCAAGCAAGCTCTCGATACTGGTCTCATCTTCCGTGGTGTTCGTCACCATGGTGTAGAGCACGTGCTCCGGGCGGAACTCTTGATTTTCACGCTGGAGCGCCTCGTTTTGAGAAGATTGTAAAATTTGTTCGAATGAATGCGTAAACTTAGGTTTCATAAATTGCCCTACCTTTATTGGTTGTGACCCATTGCATGCCTCTGCTTGAAACATGGAGTCAGCTTCATTACTTTAAATGGACCTTATTTAAGGGAAGTCAAGGCGGCGAAGGCGAATTTATCGCGTAAGGCCTAAAGCTCAGGGTGCATTTTAACTCGGGGCCGCCAGTAAACCGCAAGGGTTGCGTCAGCACTCGCTCGAACTAAAGTTTTGCGTGATAGGTACGCACTTTGTCCCGCTGTGCGACGACGGTGCCGTGGTGATCGGTAAAATAACCTGCAGATTTAAGGGGTACATAAATACGAATTCGCTTTGAACTTTTCGCCGCGAGCTGTTGTTTCAAACGCGGGTTCATGCGAAGCAGATCTTGCTCACTGATAGCAGCCAGACTCGCAATCGCTGAAACTTTCATTTTCGTCTTTAATTCAACCGTCGCAATCTCTGGCCATTCGCGGGTGGCTTCCATTTTCTTAAATCCGAATTGTTTAAGATGAGTGCCGATTGAAATCGCTGCCAAAAATTTTGGAATATAATCCATCGTTTCTTGTGGAAGGTAACCGCCGTCAGCGAGTTCCCAAAAATCACGTGTATTCCCCTGCCTGATTGCTTGCTTAATACGACCGGGACCTGCATTAAAAGCAGCAATCGCCAAATACCAAGAGTCAAACTTGCGATATAAATCCGATAAGTAGCGTGCAGCGGCTTCTGTAGCAGGAATCGGATGACTCCGTTCATCTACGCCTTCACCCACTTTAAGTCCATAATTTAAGGCTGTGGGACGCATGAATTGCCAAATCCCCACCGCGCGAGTGGAAGAAGTCGCATGATTCACATAACCACTTTCAATCATCGCTAAATAATAAAGCTCCGGCGGAAGCTTTTGTTCATTCAAAATTTGCGCTACGAGAAGCCGATAGTTTTCTCCGCGCTCTAAGTTGCGCTCAAAGCGCTCCCGATCCCGCACTGTATAATAGTGCAACCACCAGCGAACCTTACGATTCAGTTCGCCCTCTACTCTGACTTGTGACTGTGACTTGTTATCGGTCTGAGACAATAGTTGTGATTTAGACTTGTGCCCTGGCTTTACTCTTTGTTTCACCTTGGGTGCCGGCTCGCTCATGATTTGTTCAGCCAGGCTCGGATTGAGATCGCCGACATCATGATCAAGCATATGATCGATATCTTTATTCTTGGAGCTACTCGCGCAACCGCTCACGACTAACGCGAAAACTCCGATGATGAAAGGCACAAGGTGTTTCATGGGTCCCACTTCTATGACATTCTGCGTTAAACCTCAAGCAAAAAGGTCGTCCCGATCTTTATGTTGAATTTTGCGTTAATTAACGCGGTGTTAAACATAAAGATCGGGACGACCCTCAGCGACCCTCGACTACTTTTTTGGAAACAAAACAAGGACGGGTTCAGCTACCATCTTCAGTAAAATACTCAACTCATCAGTGCATTCCTCTACGGTTTTACGTGGGAGTAACAGCGTCGCCTTCCCGATGCTTCCAGGCACCTGGCTAACCAGCCCCCGCTGTTCCGTCTTACTGATCACACCAAAATATTTTTTATTCTCTTGGTTTAAATCTATGTAATCTTTAAATCCGAGTGTCGCCTCGCTTTGGCTATTGATCAACTCAAGTTTTAACCAATGTGCCGCTAGTGCACTTCTGCACCAATCACTTGCACCAAACTCAAAACGTACATCTCTCTCCGGTGAAAGATCATGATGCTCTTCTGTAGGCTCTCCATTCATACACTCCCCAGGGGCACTGAGAGTCACGCGTGCGTTGTAGAAAATCACTGCTTGATTATCTATTCCAGTTCCACCGCTAACCATATCTACAAACTTATCAAGAGCGAGAAAACCTATTTTTGGAATACCATTGATTTTAAAGCGCAGTGAACTTGCATCACTATAGCTATGCCGAGGGTCCATCATTGAAGCTACTATTTCCATCGCAGCATCTGCATCTTGATACTGACTCCCATCTGCGCGCTTCAGTGGAGTAAGTGAAGCATAAACTACTTCATGAAGAATGGTGGCCGCTTGGTTAAAAACACTCATTTTAGACCAAATTGCCTTATTGATCCTGATCGTCTGATCATAGCGAACGGCAAGCTGAACGGGTTCCGCCTTGATACCAGACTTGGTATCGGTAAGGGTGTCGAGCGGAAAATCAATAAATTGCCAGTTAAAAATATTTACCGCAGATGCATAGGCAAACTGTTCATAATCGGGAAGTTTTTTCAGGATATGACCTAAATATTTAACTGTTTCAGCGCTCACGACTTGAGTGTATTGAGGGGTACCGTAGTTTACACCTTCCATTAGTTTATTTAATAGCTGAGTTGAATCAGATTTTGAAAACTCAGGCGACTGATCTAACTTATAATCCACATCCTGAATTCCGGCCTGAGCCAGATCTAATAAGTAATAATTTCCATTTTTCTCTACTGCTTTCGCGCTATTTCCCGTTCCATTTTGAGCATGCGCACTCAGCGGCGTTAGCAAGAGCGCGATCGAACAAAGTTCAACTAGCCATTTTTTCAGTTTCATACATTACCTTCTTTTTGCGTTTTAGCCGTCGCGAGAGTTTGATTCTCTCCTGACTTTGTATGGCTGATTTTATTCTTGGCGCCTTCGTTCTCAAGTGAGCTCCATTGCTCGCTCGGACATTCCGTAAGCCTGAAAAATTGTAAATTAAGTTGATAAACATGATCGGCAGTGGCCCCGTCCGGTAACATAGCCTGCAAAAACTGCGAACGAAATCGTCTAATCATTTCCTTAGCAAGCGGCAACCGCTCGTGAGGAATCGCGATTGCCAATGCTTGAAATTCACGTTCATTTACCGATTGAGTGGAAACCGCATCTTCTGCCATTCTGAAAACACTTTTGTAATATTCATGCGCTGCTTTCACACTCACATCATCGCGCGTGCTCACGGAATGATTGGTGCAAACCAAAGAGCCCGTTTCTTGATCGCGACGTAAAAAGCCCAAGTCAACCAAACGAATCAATGCAGACCTCACTTCATGAACCGTCACCCGGCTTCCGAGTCGCTTTTGAATTTGTTCAACGCTTCCATCAAAACCCTTTAAATGGGTCATGGATAGGATAGTGAAATGAATCCATTTTGAGATGACTTCTGACTCTGAGATTTCTAATATTCGAATTGAAGCTCCCGGGTTCAGTTCAGCGATCCAAAATTCACATAATTTTTTCTCTTCAATGGTTTCTGCACTCGCGAGTTGGATGAGCGCTCGAAAATAAAGTTGCTCTGGTGTGGATAAATTTAGTCCGCGATTGAGAAACTCTACATGTTTCAAACGAAGTGGACGGGTCCCTTGCAAAATCATAATCAATAATGACGGAGCCGGAATCGCCATTTGCTTTGCCCAAGCACGGGCCGAGAACTTTGAATCTTCCCTTTGCAATACTGAAAGTGTATCGAGCAAAAATTGCCTTGGGTTTTGATATTGATAAATATTGGGCCGACTGACCGTCGTCTCCATGAGCGTTTCCATGGAACGTAAACTAACACCATTTATAATGCAGCGCAACACAAATGTGATCAACCTGAACAAATTCTGTGATCAGACATAAAGGTCGTCCCGATCTTTGTGTTGAGAGTTGCGTTAATTCACACAATATCAAACCAAAATGCGAATCCGACGCTTTAATGACGCACATCTCAACACAAAGATCGGGACGACCTTTATGTGGAATAGCGGTCATCCATATACTGATAAAGAAACTGGTGAACCATGGTTGGGTCCGGGATTTTAGCGCACATGCCGTACATGGCGGCCAATCCCTCGCCTGCTAGTTCTGGATGGGCTTTGGCGTAGGCGGCGCATTCTTTTAGGTCTGCGAGATATTGGCCGACAATCGGACTATGAGCGGGCGTTATGGTGAGATGAATACAGACGGGGTCCATTTGTCTGTCGACGAACCAGCCCTTTTTTTCCATCAAATCGGCGACGATGAAAATATTGGTGTCTGGGCTTTCATAGGCAAGCAAAGTACCGATGGGATTTCCTACTATCTCGAAACCAAGCTTTTCAAGTCCCGTTCTAAATTGTGCAGTGGTTTCTAAAAGCGCGCGGTAAAGATTAAGATAACCTTCTTCACCAAAAGCCGTGAGCGTTGCCCACGCAGCAGCGATCGAACCCGCAGGGCGCGTGCCAGTAACGGAAGGCGAAGCAAAAAGCCCACCCGGCCAATCCTTTTTTACAAAAAACTGATAACGGCGCAAGTCTTTATCTTTATAAATGACGAGTGAAGCGCCCTTGGCGGCGAAACCGTATTTGTGTAGATCGGCTGAAATTGAAGTCACTCCATCCACACTAAAATCAAAGGGAGGAATATCTCGGCCCAATTTTTTCAAGAACGGAAGCATGAAGCCTCCCACGCAGGCATCCACGTGCAACCCAATGCCGTGCGCCTTCGCAAGCTTTGCAAGTTCCACAATTGGATCCATCACACCATGCGGATATTGAGGTGCCGACCCAACAATACAAATGGTGTTTGCATTAATGGCATTTTTTACAGCAGCCACATCGGCCGTCTGATCTGCGGTCACTTTCAGAACGACCGGTGTTACACCGAAGAAATGAAGCGCCTTATCAAAGGCCGGATGAACGGTTTGTGCCAAAATCATTTCAGGAGCTTTAATTCCCTTGGTTGCAAACGCCCAATCACGATAGGTCTTCACAGCCATCATGATACTTTCTGATCCGCCCGAAGTCATCGTTCCCGCTGCATGTTCTCCACCATTAAAAAGATTGGCGGCTATTGAAATCACTTCTGATTCATATTTTTTAAGTGAAGGAAAGGCGCCTGGATTTAGACCGTTCTCATGGAAATACATGGTGTAAACTTTTTTTAGAAATTCAGTGTGCTCATCACCTGCATGATAAACCAAACTAAATGCACGTCCATCTTGCCAACGTGTATCGACTTTGTGAATTTCTTCGAGTTGTTTTAAAACTTGTTCACGAGTCGTTCCTTTTTTGGGGAGCGATACTTTATTATCCATTTTTTTGTGTCCCATCCTGTACAAACGTCATTCTCACTTGAAAAAGTAAATGCTGAAGCAACTGCTCTTCATCAGCGTTGCGATTGCCTTTGGTTTTCACTTCCAACAATTCCAACAGATCGATATTCTGTTTTGCCATGATTTTGTTCGGTGGATTCTCCTGCAAGGACTGCATTGCTGCGGCCGACACGGAGAGAAAAAAAGTGGTCAAATCGAGCTTAGGGAGGTTACTGGTTTCCATCTCACTATGGTACCACTACTATTTTGCAATTTTCAATGCGCGCTCTAAGGGATAAAGCCAAAAGGAGATAAACCAATATCGAAAATGATTTTCCCGGCCTTTTAGCTCATCCCACCATAGGCGGAGTGCGTAAAGGCTGTTGTCTTTTGCTGTCTTTTTTAGGTCTTCCTGAAAGTAAACCTGAAATAACCGTCCGAGCCCCGCCTCATCAATTACGCTCGCCATGCCCTGACTCATGAAACAGATGCTATCATTTTTGGATTGAATCCAAAAGAACGACTCGCTTTTGGGTGAGGGATAAATTCTCAACTCTAATTTTGAATTTTCGACCGAAGCCAAAGCCTCTGCCCTCGACCATGCGTGCGCTAGCATACTATCAGGGTCCACATCGTGGGCTCCGAGTTTTCTCGTAACGCGAGAAAGGCGATTCTTTAAAAACCAAAATACTCCTAGCACCCCCACCAGCGTTGCGACCAGTAACAAAGTGCGGGAATGAAAAGCGACTGCCATCCATAGGATCGGGAAAGAAAAAAATAGGCCGAGAATGGAATAAAAAATAACCATAGTTTAAGGAAGCGTGAATTCTTTTAAATACTCAATAGACTCACGAATGCTCCGCACTTCCTTAATCCTCCAGCTGCCATCCTCTTCAACAATGTTACAGAGTTTTCGCTGAGTCACTTGCGCGGTTTTATCTTGAGGACCTTCCTGATAGGAAAGCTCGTAAGTGAGTGCAACCTCTTGGTCGTTCACTTTTTTATTTTCTAAAATTTTGATCCCTTGAAATTTCTTCTTGGCTTCAATAAAAGCTTTGATAAATTGTTCATCACTCCAAGAAAGCAAACGTTTTTTAGTCTCGCCAGTCAGAAGATCTTCCATGTGCTTTTTGTCTTCAAGGTTTTGGGCGTTAAAACTAATTTTGATGTAACTTTCAAGTACTTTGGTGGGAGTATTGTCGACGACCTGATTCGTGCAGGCACCTTGGAGCAAGATTACGGCAGTGGCGACCATCGTGAGTAATACCAGTTTATAACTACGAAGCATAACCTTCCCCCTTTAACCGTTCAACTAGCCGTGTGTACTGACTAAAATGATACAGGTCTTTTGGGCGAATTTGAAGCCCTAATCCGATGCTATTGGTCAAAAACATGGAAACAATGCGTGAATCACCTTCGGAGTGATAATCGTCAAAATCAAGCTGAAATTGGACCTTTTGCCAAGGCTTAAACTTAAATGTCTCTTGAATCCCTGCTTCTTTAAAAATGACGAAGAGGCCCTTTTGATCGATTCGTCGCACTTGGGCATCAAACCATTGATCCTTCAATTGTATGCGCGCTCGCACCTTGGGGAGCACTTTGGGGTCACCCTCATGCCAGGGAATCATCGCATTCAAGGGTGCACTCGCCACCTGATTTTCAAGCCATTGATAAAGCAAAACCAAAATCGTAAAGCCTAAGATCACCCCACCCACTCGCCCCACTTGACGATGATAAAGTGCGTTCACAAGCTCCACTAGCACTAATGAAAAACTCATGCCGTAAAAACCAAAGCGAATGGGAAACCAGCCCCGCCTGAAAAGATAAATCCAAACACTACTCCATAAAGTAAAAAAAGGAAGGATCCAGATCCACGTACTTTTAGAAACGGTTTGGTTAAACAAGGCCCAAAGCGCGAGCGGCATGAAAGCAATCACAAAGAGAGTAATGATCCCGATTCCCCAGATTCTGAATCTCATCGCATTCTCTTTTCTATCTCTTGCTGCCATGACTCAGGCAGTGAATGCGCTTGATAACGTTTGAGTAGCTCTTCATTTGCTGTCAATAAGAGCTCAGGTGACCCGATATCCAACCATAGGTCATCCATCCACATGAATCCGACTTTGTCTTCTTGAATCATGTATTCAAGTACATCGGGAACAAACTCGGAGGGCTCATCATAAGGAAGATGTTCAAAAGCGCGGGGATCGTAGATGGCGGTGCCAGTAAAAAACGGAGTTTTATTTTTCTTTTCGCCGAATCCAGTGATGAGACCGGACGATTCATCTGCAAAAAGTTCGCGGTAACTTTCAGTTTGTGAAGCGAGCGTCTGCCCTCTGGCGAGCACAAGAGTCATGAACACTTCATTCTCGCGGACCAGTGCCGCATGCCTTTGTTCAAGCGCGCGAAGATCGATCAGAGTGACATTATCTGCATTGAGCGAGAAGAAAGGTAAGCCTCTAAAAAATGGAAGGGCCTTGCGAATTCCTCCCGCACTCCCTAGTAAAAGAGCGCTTTCGTCGCTAATTCCTAAGCCCAGGCCCGGAACAGGATTTGCACGTAAGAATTGATTCATGGCGGCCGGATGCGCATGAACGTTCACCACTGCTTCTTTAATATTGTACCGGAGGAGATTTAAAAGCGAATACTGGATACAAGGAACTCCCAAAACCGGAATGAGAGGTTTTGGAGTAGTGTCGGTCAAAGGCCTCAGTCGATTACCGAGCCCAGCACCGAGCACCATCGCCTTAGAAATAGTAGTAATGGTAGAGGACCTCTCTTAGGTTTTTAAACTCTGGGTACTTCAACAAGGTTCTACGAATGTTTTCAAAGGTGTTGCCGATGAATTTTAAATAACCAGGATTTCCTCGGCGATTCAAAAATGAGGCAAAACTTCCAATTGCCTTAAAGTTTCGTTGCACGGACATCAAATCAAACAAGCGATCGAATTTTGCAACATCATGAATGGGTGCGCCTTGCTCGTTCATCCGTTGAACATAGTAACGAGTGAGTTCCTGAATTTGCTTTTCACCCAGTTGATAATAACTGTCTCTTAACAGCGAAGCTAAATCATACTGACAAGGGCCCATACGAGCATCTTGAAAATCGATCATCACAAAACGCGGTGGCTCGCCCGCGATTCCATCGGTGACCATCAGATTTCTGCTGTGATAATCGCGATGGGTAAATACGGTTGGTTCTTTTTGAAGCTCATCACAGATACGAGTGAAGCCTTCGGTCATAATTTTATGATCGTGATCAGAAATTTTTCTCTGAAGGTGCTTCTGATAAAAATGCTCGATGGTAAAGTTTACTTCCCACATGAGTTTTTCTAAATCAAAACGCAAATCAAACCCAGGAAGATGAGCGGTTCCCTTGCCCGGGCCCGTTTTTGCGTGCATATCCACCAAGGCATCAATGGCACGCTCGAAGTAACGACACTCAATTTCTGGAGTTGCTACATCCTGCAAACAACGAAGCAAGGTCACATCTCCCAGGTCTTCTAGCATAATGAAACCTTTTTTCTCATCCACTTCAAGAATACGGGGCACATCCACACCGCATTCAAATAAATGCTTTTGGACTGCAAGAAAAGGAACAGATGCGCCCAAAGCTTCAAAAGGCTCCATCACCATCACGACTAAACTTTTTAAGTTCTCATTTTGGGAATGGGTGCGCACCCGATAATAACGCCGAGTACTCGCATCGCCCGGCATCTTTTCGATGGACTGGATTTCGCGCGAGCGTTCAATGAACGATTGCATTCCTTGCTCTTCTAGTAACTTAGCTTCCATTGCTTTACCTACCTCTAGGGTTTTCAACGATTCAATCCCTTTTTCATCTTAATAAAATCAGCACTTCTAACAACAGGGTTCAGCGATGGCATGTAATCGCTTCTAGCTCGTTGCGCTTCTCTTATATTAAATTCTAATTCCTTTTTTTGTAATTCGGAAATTTGTTTTCCATCAGATTTTAATTGGCGTTGGAAAAATGACGGCATCCCTCGCAGATCGTATCCCGCCAAGTATAAGATCTTGAGCCCCAACTTCACAGATTCCTTACGATCACTTGGACTTAGTGAAAAGACGCTACCCGGTCCAAATAATACTAATTTTTTCTGGCTGCCCTCTGGTCCTGATGTCAGGACTTCAACTTTCTTCGCTAAATGACGATTCACGATATTACCGAGTTCAAATGCGATTCCTGCGGCGAGTTCATTTTCATATTCCACTGTCATGAGATAACTAAGAGGTACTGATATTGTCGTACCTGGAAATGAAAAAAAACGCTTTAAACTCGGATCCGTGTCACGGTGAATCCGCACCCGAATGGGATGAGCTTCCAAACCATCTTGAGCCTTAGCAAGTTTTCTCGCCATCGTGGTAAGGAATTTTTCGGCCTCGTCCATCTTGACCCATTCCACCTTCCTTTCGAAATCATGAAGAAGTGCTTCCGCCTTTTGCGTGTCCACTTGAATCTGCTCCGAAATAGTGAGCGCCTTTACGGGGGGCGGAGAACTGCAAGAAACTAAGATCAAGGGTGTGGAAAGTGATAAAAGGATGAGGCAATAAAAGAAATACGTAAGCAGAGGACGCTTCTGCTGATCAGGCATTAAACACATCCTTCAAACTCCACATCACCCAAATGAGCATCAGAACAAAAAAGATGAGCGCAAACAGGTACGCTTTGAAGAAGCTTCCGTTGAGTGGGAAATATCGATAACCCGATTGAAAGAAACTCTGTCCTTGCCCTTGCTCTAGTACCGGCTGCAATTTGTATGCGAGTGAATCCACATCGCGAAGCATCTCAGTCTGCGCGTTCTCTGCACTCGCTTGCGAAGGTTTTCCCCAATACCCACTCACTTCTTTTTTAAAGTAAGCCAGAAAATGTTGGATTCCCGTTTTCGGTTTTTCCACATCAGGCAATTTCAAATAATCAGGTGAAACGAGCTTTGGATTCAGCTTTAAAATCCATCCGGTATCAAGCGCGCCGCCATGCTCAAGTGGTACCGCAATCATCGGAGAACTCCAAACTGCGCCCGATTGAACCTTTGCTGAACTGATAGAAATGAACTGAGCGCGAGTTCCAAACAATGCCCATTTTTTCCTGCCCACTATGCGTCCTGCATCTTCAATTGCCGCCAATTGCTTTGGCGTCACATGTGCAGAAAATGCGGCAAACTGGCTAAAACCTAAGCGTTTTAAATTTTCGCATTGATCCACCAAGGCATCCCGCACCACATGCGGTCGCACTGTGAGCGCAAGCGAGGAGGTTACACTATCTACACTCAGAGGAAGCAAGGGCATGATGATCAAACTCCAACTCGGGAGCAAGGCTTGTACTTTTTGCGCCAGCGCCAACGTCTCCGACTCGGCTTGAAATAATTTAGTTCCCAGCGGCAAATGCGGGCCATGTTGTTCAAGCCCACCCACAGGAAATAAGAAAAGAGTTAATTCAGGAGTGAGAACGTCAAACTCCGCGCTGCTCAGATGAGAAAAAGAAGCGATCATTATTTACACGTCTTATTGATCGTCGCTACTAGTTTAATTTCTACTAAGGGCCATGTTTTTGAAATTCCGTCTGGTCCTTTATGAAGGGCCTCGCAAACTTGATGAAGATTGGCAAGCGCCCCGGACAAACCGAAGTCATTCACATCCATTCCACCTTTAGCGATAAACTTACCCTGATCATCACGAGTGTAGGTCATTGGCACTGCGAGCGTTTTCTTATTCATGCTCAAGTTCAACAAAAAATCGCCGCTCAAATTATTTCCGTTCACTTTTTTGATCACCCCGTTGATGAGAGGCCTTTTCTTAAAGAGACTAAAAAAGTGTTCATAAAGCGTTTGGTCTCGGGCAGGATTACCGGTCTTCACGATTTCTTTTTTATTCATGTTAATTTCAGCTTCGAGCCCCCCTAAGAGAGCGGCCACACTAAAACCATTATTAATGTCACCAAAAAGGGTTACTTCAGTAAACGAGCCCTGCACTCCAACCTTTTGGGAAGTTTTGTAGGCAGTCCAATCGATTTCAACCGTGTTCTGGTCGATGGAGTATTTGCACTCCAAATTGGCGTGTGCTGCCCCCGGGATGAGGAGTACGCTAACGAGAGCTAGGTTCAAAAATGATGTAATTAGTGTTTTCATACTCCCATTCTAGGAAGAATCTCGATTAAGTCAAAGATGAATCAGCATAATGCTGCGATGCGTATTGAAATTCCCCTTACGTCTGGCGGGGTTATTTGTTAGGGTTACCTAATCGACATTATTTTACTCACACATCGACGGAGAGATGGCCGAGTGGTCGAAGGCACACCCTTGCTAAGGGTGCAGGGGAGAAATCCCCTCAAGAGTTCGAATCTCTTTCTCTCCGCCATTACTTTCAATACACTGAAATTAAATACAAAATTCAATCACCACTTACTGCAAGGGCCAAATAAGGGCCAGTAGCCCCACCCTGCCCGTAAAATTCTCCGAAGTTTACAATTCGAGATGCTTCTTTCAAATGATTAGGTGAAAGATGTGCGTAGATCATTGTGGTCTTAATATCTGAATGCCCGAGCAGTTCTTTTAGATCAAAGAGGTTTCCACCTCTCATCATAAAGTGACTTGCAAAGGTATGTCTCAGATCATGAAACTTCAAACTGCGCACTCCAGCTCGCTCACATGCTCTCTTAAAGTTTCTGCCACTGTAATGATCAGGGTTATCGGAGTCTCGATTTAGTTTTAGTGAAATTGCTTTGAGAACGAATCCATTCAAAGTCTGTTTTTGATAAATGAGAATTGTTTTGAATGGTTCCTCAACTTTTGCGACGACTTCTTTGTTTTCATTTTTACTAGAAATTGGCCTGATTCGTACGATGTAGTCTACCGCTTGCGATGATCCCGTTAAAATTGAAAAATTGTAACGGCCATAATCACTATAAACGAAGAGATTAGTTCTGGTGCCACCGATGAGTGGTTTTAAAGTGATAGAATTTCCGAATCCAACACCATCACACCCGTATCCAGTCCAGAAGCTCAACTCTCATTCAGGGATGCTCACTTCAAAAAGAACAATGTAGATGCTTTTGTAAAGCTACTCAAGTCAGGTTCTTGGTTTCATTTTTTGATTTCATTGATTCCTAGACCCAGTCATTTCTTGAGCCCTGTCGGTTGACTTCGCATTCAACGAGGAGTGTTCAGCCCTCCTGCACTCAAGCCGCGCCAGCAAAAGGCCGCTGTCACGGTTGATGCCCGAAACAAAGTTTCGGTTGTCGGTCTGAACGTTGAATGGCTTCGTCTGCCCTGTTTGAGTCAGCCCCTCTCACGCGTTTGTGAAGAGGGAGCTGATTCAAACCAAAACGCTCCCGGAAAGAAATGAAAGGGAATCAATTATGCAAAATCAAAAAGAAGAAATCATGAAGAAACTAGAAACGCTCGCCATGCAAAAGAGCCATCCATTTTGTTACTCTTGCTACTCTCGCGCACCGAGTGGAAGGTGCAAGACCTGTGGGAGCGATGACTTAATGCGGGAGACCTCCGGCGGTGTCGAATTTGGATGTGACTGGGTCATCAAGGAACTCATCTCAGAAAACCTAAGCCCCATCAATGTTGATGAGGAGTTCGAAGAGTCCATCCGTCAGTGTTATCCAGAAACCATCACGGTACTTTGGATGGAGCTGGACGCGGTCATGGTTGCGAAAGATTCAGACCCGACAGCATGGAGAATCGCAAAAGATGAATGGCTTGACCAAGAAGTGAGCGAAAACTTACTCATGGAAATTGATTCGAACTATTATAGAATTTCGGACATTGAGGAGTATCTCGATCAAGAACTCAACGAGTGAGTTTGGGGGTGGTGACACCCCTTTATTCAATATTTAAGCTCGGAGCGCTTGCTCTTCCCATTCAGAATCTGTCGCTGTTCCAAATGTAAGGTGAAGTCTGCTTCCACACGCTTCTGCGATTTTGCGGAGTGTGCGGATTTCATAGCGATCATACTCAGCATTCTCATAACGACTGATTGCAGATGGGGTCGTTCCAACCCGCTTTGCTACGTCGGCTTGAGTGAGCCCAGCCTTCAGTCTCATTTGAAGGAGGAGTTCACCGATGGAAAGCTTTTCGTATTCAGCTTCAAATTTATCCTTAAATTTTTTATTCTTTAACTTTTTTTCGATCCAAGATGAAACAGGTTTTTTCTTCTTCATTTTCTGATCCTCAATTCAAATTCATGCTTCAATTCTTCAGCACGTGTAATTTCACCTTTTGGTGTCTTGTCGCCCTTCTTATGAAACCCGTGAGTTAAAATCACACGTTTTCCAAAAAAGAAGAAACAAAGCACCCGGCCACTATCCACTTTAAACTCGAAAATTTGATCTGAACCCGTCAGATGCTTAAATTTTCGTTCATTCCAGATTTTTCCATGATTGCCAAGCCATGCAAAAAGAGCTGCAAACTTTTCCTGCATCGACTCTGGAGCGGATTCAAGCCAGTCCTCTGCGAGTGCTCCTTGCGTTGAGACATAAAACTCAACTGTAAAGACTTGGCCTTCATAAACTAAGCGGGTTAATTCGTCTTTTTTGCGCTGGGATGCCATCAACTCTATATTAGCACATACGCTAATAGACTGAAAGTTGTATTTTTAGCCCATCTTTTTATAAAAACGATCAAAAAATAGGAGTAAAAAATAATGGAAAAACAAACAGTTGCAAAAATGGCCATCACGTCGGATGCCGACGTTGCGCTTATCCAAGCACTGGAGAAGGTAAATCAGGGAAATACTGGTGGTAGAATCACTAAACTCGATCTTGCTTCTTGGTTTATCCTGAATGGTGCTGCCCAGATGAGCCAAGCTACTATTGATGAGGTTAGACTTGCTCACTTTAATCAGGCTGCCTACCTAGAAAACCTATTACGGACTTTAAAGCAGTCTGGAAGACAAGCTCTTAGCTTTGAAGAAATTGATAATCTCCAAACTCTTTTAAAACGAAAAGACCGCGTGAGTAAAAAATCAAATAAACCTGAAACAAAAAATCATGCCAATACTGATTCGAGTCAAAATAAATAAATCTCCACCCTGTTTTTAACGATCCTCACTTAATCAAAAAAGTAAGGAATTGACGATGAAAGACGAAGAAAACGCAAATTTAATTTTGCTTTCTCGTTCTCAAATCCCTTCAAATAATGTAAACTGTAACAGTAACGTGCTCTTTGAAAACTTGAAGTGGTTAACCTCGCGTGAAGCGGTAATGTATCTTAGGCTTCCATCGGTCGGAGCACTTCGTAACCTTGTGTACAGACGGCAGTTGCCTTTTGTAAAACTTGGACGAAATCTCCGATTCAACAAAGAAGCCCTAGACCGATTTTTGGATTCCTCTGAAATAAAACGGAGGATCACATGATTCAAAAATACATTGTCCGCAATAAAAGAACACAAGCCGATATCACTTTCTACCGGGTGCGAGTCCATCAACGATCAAATCTCAATCATGCCATTCGAGTAAGTAAACAAGAAGGCGGGTTTGAAACCGAAGCCCAAGCGATGAAACGAGAGATTCAGCTCAAAAAAGAATGTGAGCGTGAAATTCTTGATCTTGAAAGTAAGGGTGTTCTGTTTTGTGATTTAGTCTCTGGATGGGATGAGCACTGTAGAAAACTAAAAGTAGCAGTTGGAAAACGATCAGAAACGACTCACGGTGATTATGTGGGCGGGATAAAAAAGTGGTTTAAGAGCCATTGGAATTCACCCGCAACTGACATCAACCCGTATGTGGTGACTGAAGTTTTTGAAAAGATGAAGACGACTGGACTTTGTTTTGGGCATCGAAAGAAGCTTAAGCAAATTCTGAAGTCCATCTTTGATTATGGCATTCAAAGTGGAACCCTCCATTTAGCAAGAAGTCCTACTTTTGATGTAGCCCTTGCTCGGGATACGGAGAAGAAACCTGAAATCTTAACTTTAACCGAGATTCAAATGCTGATTAAAAAGGCGTTTTCATCCGATCATGAATGGAAACGAATTTGGACGGCGGCTCTTTTAACTGGAATGAGATCGGGTGAACTTCATGCTCTTGAATGGAGTGATGTTGATTTTGAGAATAAACTCTTAAACGTCAACAAAACCTATAATGTCAGAGTTAGAGATTTCAACGCTACTAAAGGTGGATACTGGAGACAGGTTCCGATGTCGCAGGACTTGGAGCAAATCTTAGTGGAACTGAAAACCCAGACTGGGCAAACGAAATACGTTTTCCCTCGTTCTTGGGAGTGGAATAAGGGTTTACAAGCCCGAGTTCTGAGAAGGTTCTGTTTTCTGCATGGTCTGCCCTCCATCAAATTTCATACCCTGAGAGCGTGTTTTGCGACCCAAATGCTACGCTGCGGTGTCGAAGCTGCAAAGGTAATGAAGGTATGTGGATGGAAGGAATTGAAGACGATGCAGATCTATAT
>CAIMWN010000040.1 GCA_903845155.1 Oligoflexia bacterium | reverse complement strand
CAGAGCTATATGAAACTTTAACTGAAATGCTCTTTGATATTCAATCGGAACCGGTTATCAAGAAGCGCTTGGGGCGCCTTGAGAAAGCAGTCTCTGTCGATCCTAAAGATCTGTAACGGGTGGCGAAATATGAGCTTCGGTTTGATCCCGATGCCTTAAAAGAATGGAAAAAGCTAGATGGCTCCGTAAAGCAGGAGCTAAAGCCTATTCTTTTGAAAAGGCTTGAAAACCCAATTGTAGAAAGCTCTCGACTTAGCGGTGATCTTCAAAACTGCTTTAAAATAAAATCTAAAAACACCGGATACCGTTTGATCTATACCGTCGAACGCAACGTCTTGGTCGTTTCAGTTATTGCAATTGGTAAGCGAGCAGACTTCGCCGCATACAGAAAAGCTAGAAAGCGGTACCTCCCCTAGAGACTTCTAATTCAGGATGAGTAGGTAGCCAAAATGAAAGATAATTCAACTTCCTGAAGAAGGAAAAGTGTTTTTTCGCCTGTACATGGAAATTTATTAAAAAAGTAAGGCAAAAACTCACCAAAGTCATTGCAAAAACTTGCCTATTCCATAAGCATAGGGATGTGAAAAAAGTAGAAAACCGATTCGATCAATATTTAGAAGATTTAGTTTCCTGCTTTGAATTCAAGATCTGACAAGTGAATCTATATCCTACGAAAGGTATGTAATGTCACGTTTTAAGAAGATATTTCCATCAGTAAACAAGCCCCTGATTGCTATGGCACACGTACCGCCACTACCTGGAACTCCTCTCTACGACGCGGCGAAAGGCGTTCAAGGACTCATCGATCATGTGAAGCGTGATACTGAAGAACTTCTTAAGGCTGGTTTTGACGCAATACTTTTCTGCAATGAAGGTGATCGCCCATATCAACTTAATGCCGGACTCGAAGCTTCGGCCGTGATGACTCGAGTTGTAACCGAATGTCGGCCTACGGATGTTCCATATGGCGTTGATTTTTTGTGGGATGAACAATGCGCAATGGCGATTGCAGTCGGTAGCAGTGCTTATTTTATGAGAGAAGTCATTACTGGAACATGGGAATCTGACATGGGCCTATGGCAACCAGATGCTGCAAAACTTTTGCGTAATCGACGGGCATTTGGCCGAGATGATTTAGCAATTTTTGCAAATATCACCCCAGAGTTTGCTTCTAATATTGGCCAGCGCACCCCTGCTCAAATGGCAAAGTCCACTGTTGTTTCAAGCTTGCCTGATGTCATATTGGTTTCAGGACCGATGGCAGGTAGCGAGCCAGATGTAAGAACTGTGGCAGATGTTCGCGAAGCAGTAGAAAAAGATATTCCTGTACTTCTTGATACGGGTGCTAAGTCAACTACTATCAAAGAGTTCTTTAAGTTTGCTGACGGTTGCATCGTAGGAATTGCCTCTCAAGTTCTTGGAATTGTTAGCGTGGTCCTTTACATTACTTATGGATCAGTACTCATTGCCACGGTAGTGGGAGCACGCAATAACAAAATTCCAT
>CAIMWN010000039.1 GCA_903845155.1 Oligoflexia bacterium | reverse complement strand
TTTTCAATTTCACCTAAATAGGTCAGTGCTTCCTGGTGATGATTTGCATCAGCAGCAAAGTCTGCGAGGTCGAGCAGGGCTGAATCGATGTACTCAAACTCAGGATTGTGTTGTGACAAATAGAGGAAATCTTCGCGGGCTTCCTTGATTTGGTTCAACTCTCTGTATGCTTTTCCTCGTTTGTAGCGAGCATAAACGCTGTGAGAATGGGTTGGGTATTTGGAGATGAGCTCTGAAAATACGCGGATACTGTCCTTGAGCGAATTAACATACAGGGCGGTTTTTGGTTTCCCTCCCATTCCGTCTTTAATTCCTTCGCTGACCCTAAATGTGATTCCTGAGCGTTGAAGATAAAGATCAGCAAGTCTTGATAATAGTTCCGGTTCTCTTGGTGAGCCGCGATATTGTTTGAGCAGAGTTTGTAATTTCTTAATTGAAAACTCTTGGGTATGGAGTGCTGCGAGGTCAGTAAGTTTGTTCATCGATTGGCTCGATGGCTCGGTTGCTTGCGAGGCGGAAGTAATGAGAATTGCGAGTATGACGAGTTTCATAATTATTCCTTAATTACTGCGAATTTAATTTCTGAGTAGCCCTGAGCGGCTAAGGTCTTGAGTACGGTTTTCATCGTGGAAAACGGCACTTTTTCATCAGAGAGAATGATGGCTCTTCCGTCGATTTTAACGGTGTCATTGGCCTGGGCGATGAGTTTTTGCCTTTCACGTTCTTTTGATAATCGTTCTGAAAGTGCAGTGATGCTGCCATCCGCACCCACGGATTGTGAAGAGAGGTGGAAGTCTTCGAGTTTGCTCACGAAGTCGCGTTCGATCAGAATGCCATCCTTTGAAATTTCTACCTGTAGGGCTTGGTCACTGAGAGTAGTGGTGTGGATCCCTGATGGGATTTTAGCGTTACTCGGGGTGATTTGGAGAGCATCGCTGGCAAGACCTTTGAGTAAGAAAACGAGGAGAATGGTAAAGATATCTGCCATCGACGTGATTTGGAGTGCAATTTCGCCCGATTCCTTTGCTTTTCCGTGTCGCCCGAATAGCTTCCTTTTGCGTTTCATGATTAAAAATCTCCTACGACGATGGGAAGCTCAGTTTGATTGAGATGGTCCATCACTTCGGCTACCGATTTGTAATCAACTTCATCTTCGGCGCTCATCAACACGCTGCCAATCAATGCGTCGCTTTTTTTGAGTTTTGAAAATTCTTCATCAATTTGGGTAAAGCCTTCTTTTGTATTCAAGCTGAAGCTCAAGGTGAAGTTCTGTTTTCCCTTTACTTTGAGTTCGGCGGTATGGTTGCCCTTCACTCGAAGCACTGCTTCGGTGTCGGGTTCTTTTGCTTGTGGGTCGGGAGTGTTGCCTGGAGTATTAGCCTCAAAAAAGCCAATGCTAATAAAACTAGCAGATGCGAGCATGAAGGTGATCAATACGGTGAAGCAGTCGATAATAGGTGTGATGTTTAGTTCGACGTCTTGTTTGTTTGAGCCACCAAAGCTACTCACGATGCCCTCCGGTCTTCTTCTTCGACGCCCATGCTGCATACCATGATAGAATCCAGAACCATCAGTCCTGCTGCTTCAAGTTCTGACACCAAACGGTTTGCCTTATTGATGTAAAAACTAAAAACAACCATACAAGGTACTGCGATTGCAAGTCCGAGCATCGTCGCATTCATTGCTGTGGAAATACCATTTGCAAGGAGTGCGGCTTTTTGTTGAGCATCTGCATGTCCAACGGCTGCGAATGATTCAATCAAGCCGGCGATCGTTCCAACGAGTCCGAGGAGAGTGGCCACGTTAGCGATGGTCGCTAGGTAGCTCGTTCTCTTTTGGATACGTTCAGCGAACTTATTTCTCGAAAGTTCAATTGAGTTCATAATGAGTTCTTCAGGTTGATGAGCGCGAGCGAGTGCGATTTTTATAAGATCTGCACTTGGTTTGCCGTCGTATTGTTGGCAGAGTGCGGTGGCTTCATTCAAGCGCCCTTTAGAGACGAGTTCTCTAATTTTGTCGAAGAATGATTCAACATTGTCAATCGAATACGTTTTGAACAAGGTTTGCGCCCGTTCCACGATGATGGCGATGGCCACCAGACCGGTAACGATGAGCGGTGCTACGTGCAGAAAGTTATTACTGATAAATTCAAAGAAACCCATTTTAATATCTCCTTATTACTACTATTATTTTTTGCAAAACCATTCTTGTTTATTGATCGTGTCCCAATCGCGCATGGTTGAGCGCTTGGTGAGGTCGTTTGTTTCATTGGCAACAGTTCGAAACTCTTTTACTTTCGCTTGGAGTTCTTTTTTCTGTTCTTTTGAATCGCCCCAAGAATCTTTAAATTCATCGTCTTCGCCACTATCGGCCATGAGGTCATCCATAAAGCGAGCAGGTTTTGCTTCACATTTTTCCTTGCAGGTCACTTTACCCACACAATAAGATACTTTAATTACCGAGTCGGGACCGACTTCGGAGCCTACTACTACTTCAGTTTGTCCTTTATATTTTGCAATTTTGAATTTCACTGGTTGTTGATTCACTTTTACGCATACGGTGTTTGGATTATACTTTTCGTGCGCAATTGGAAATGCGTTTGAGTAATCTAAGAAATCTTCAAGGTCCTTTGCTTGTGCTGATTTTTGATGATGGTACTCAACGGTGAAACAGTTTTTTTCAGGTTCTTCAGTTTTCTTCTCAACAGTGGGAACAGTTGCTACTGCCACTGCACCGACTGGTGGCTCCATTGGCGCGGCTCCTACAGGGTGGTTGGTGTCTCCGGTTTGTGCACGGTCGAGAGTAGCTCCGTGATCAGTTCCGGTTTGAGCGGTATTATTTGCGTTGGTAGCTTCGCCTTCTTTGCTGCCGTTCATTACTCCAGGAGTGTTTTGGTTGCTCGGATTATGTTTTGCATTCTGATCATCGGGGGTTGAGCCTGATTTAAGATGAGTTACTTTAATCACGGTAATTCCGCTAAAGATAATGAGGCAGATCAGAAGGGCGAGTTTCCAGTTTTTCTTCATAGTATTGCTCCTTAGCTGTTACCAAAGTACCGGGTTAGTAGCGGCACCATACCAGCTGATACCGGTATTCACTTGGTGAGTGGTTTGTGCAGTGGCTGGATCAATTTGGAAAACAGCTCCGCTTGAATCAAATCCGTAAAAGGTATTGTTTGCATACCCAAGGCCCCACACGCCTGAGTAACTGAGTGTGCCGACTAAAGTGACCGCGCCAGTGCTTGGGTTAATTTTGAGTAATTGGTTGCCCGCGTTCGCATTGACCGACCAGTAGAGATAACCATCTGGAAGTGCGATAATATCGCCTGATGTTTGATATTCGTTGGGTGCCACTAAGGTACTCAACTGGTGAGTTGTAACGTCGTAGATGGCTACTCCATTTCCGGCAATGACCAAGCGACCATCTGAAAGCGCAGTTAGTCCATTGATATTACCGAATGCGGTGATTCCATTAGTCGGAATGAGCGACAAAACGCTCGTAGAAGCATTGACGTAATAAAGTGCACTTCCATTTACTCCGTACATCAAACCGCTCGGAGTGATGGCGATATCAAATAGAGTCGCTGCTGAACCGTTTGCGTTTTTAAAGTTACCGATGAGAGTCGCCGTTTGAGAGGTGGTGTTATAGCTGTATAAATTATTTGCGGATTGGGCATACAACGCTTGGGTCGCCGGGGCGCGAACATTGATACTCACAGTTGCGCTTGCACTGAGGTTAACGCTGTCTGCGATGTAGTATTGAAAAGTGACTGCACCAGTAAAATTGGTGGCTGGAGTGAATATTAAATTTGCACCTGATTGTACGATCGCTCCTGAGCTAGGCGCTTGAAACGAAACAAAGTGCAAGGGTAGTTGGTTTGGATCGCTATCGTTTAAGAGGAGGTTTGCTGTCGGAATACTGATTGGTGTATTGATAGGGGTTTCGTAGGGACCGTCGTTAAGCGCAACTGGATTTGAATACCCCGGACCACTTGGTGTGGGAGTAGCAGTGGCAGTGCCAGTTGATGTTGATGTAGTACTGCCTGTTGAAGTGCTGCTGCCAGTTGATGTTGATGTAGTACTACCTGTTGAAGTGCTGCTGTCTGTCGATGTTGAAGTAGTGTTATTAGTAGAAGAGGTGCCTGTAGAGGTGCCATCAGTCCCGGTGGTAGTGTTAGACGGAGTACTGGCTGCAGTTACGCCTGCGACATTGACAGGGCCAGTAGTTTCAAAAAATTGTTTGTTTTCCCCAAAGAGACAACCGCTCAAAAAGAGAGGTGAGACAAGGGCGAGTGAAAAAGAAATTTTAGCGAATATCATCCTTGAATTCATAAAGTCTCCTCAGTCAAATCCTTCGACTGATTAACGGTTAATTGACAAAAATTGTCGTCTATAATCAGTATAGAACAATGATTCGCAATGTCAATAATCTTTAAATTATTGTTAACCATTCGAAATATTTGAACTAACTCAAAATCTAAGTCATCAATCGCACTTTTAAATACCTGACCATTTAAATCAATCATCAATAAAGATATCGGCAAATCTTCAGAAAAGATGAGGGAAATCTATCCAGGTCGCATTAAATGAGTGCGCGGTGCGTTATTGTTGGCGCTGAATTTGCCATATTTTCAGATGGCGAACGGTTCTAGAGATGCCTTCAAGAACAGAGATGATCAAGCCTTCGTTACCGTCCTTGTAAGACCGGTAATAGAAATAGTTCTTATAAAACATGGCAGGAAACGCCATCAGAATTAAAAAGAAGTTGGTGCGAAGCCCGCGGGCATAATCGGCTTGTGCTTGTAGGGTAGTGTAGTGATTGAGCTTAGTGAGGAAGCGTTCGATTCTGAGATCTTCCACATGAATGATGGGCTCATCAATCGACCGCGTAAGCCAGGTGCTCTTTACGCCCTCGTGTACGCTTCCGACGAATTGCAGGTTGTTTTTATTAAAAAAACGAATGTGATAAGAAGGGTTCCAAATTCCATAGTGGATGGGTTTTTTAAGGAAAAATTCCTGACGTCTCACTTTATATTGAAATGATTCTGGGCCGTTGGGGTGATGGAGGAGTTGCTGAATTTTTTGAGCTAGTTCCGGCGAGCAAGCTTCATCGCCATCCAAAAAGAAAATCCAATCGTGGCTCGCAAGTTTCATTGCAAAGTTTCTTTGCTCTGAGAATCCTAACCATGCTTGCGTGTTCCATTTTAATTTACCTGCCCACGGGGCGCCGGGGTCTTTACAAATGCTTGCCGTACGGTCGCTGCTCTCCGCATCGACCACTACAATTTCATCGCACCAGAGGAGCGAGCGAAGGGCACGTTCAATGAATTGCTCTTCATTTTTGATGATGAGGACGGCTGAAACCGGGGTCATGGCAATAGGGTACACGAGAGGGCAATCAAGAGTCTAGTTTTTAGCTCACCCTGAATTTCTTTAACTGCTCAAGGATTTCAACAGGATAAGTAAATACGCCTACTGTGGAGTACTCATGATCCGCCATTTTTCCTCAACAATCCTTTTGAGCGCATCGATACTAAAGGGCTTTTCAATCGCTTTTTCAAAAGGGTATCGCGTTTTTTTCGGTGAGGCGCCGGTCACGAGGTAGATGGGGACTTTGCAATTCAGTTTGACGGGTATCGATAAAATCCATAAAGAGACGGTAAATCATTAAGATTTATTAATTACACTAAAATTGTTTACATAATAAAATGACTGAGCTAGAATACCCGCTAAGATGGTCAAATTCTCCTTTGTTTTTATTACGTTTCTAATTGCCCAATTGGCAAGTTCAGCCCAAGCAGGTTTATTGATTCATGAGCGGTTCAATGCACTCCCTTTAGGCGCTCCACCGGCTTCTTTTGGTGACCAAGTTCGACTTTTATGGATTCCCCTCAATCGGCCCGCAACCTTTAACCTTTTGAATCACGAATTTCAATATCGTTACTCGTCCAAATTCAATCACCAAGATTCTTTTGTCACTCCGTCCTTGACCACGATCAAACCCGACATTGATTATAAAAATAAGCGGAACCCTTTTAAGATTACGAATGAAGATTTTCTCGTGGGCGATCACCTTCCTAATGCCGGAAGCGTTCCCGGGCCGGTGCCAGACATCGATGCGGTGAGTGCCAAATGGTTTGATGAAATTGTAGATGCAAATCAATTGCCTGAAGTTTTCTTAATCGGCGGCCATCATGTAATTAGCGAGGGGTGGCATAATGATCCGGAGAGCGGCTTTCTTTATATGCCGACACTGCTCGATACTTTGAACCAACACGTGAACGCGAGAAAAATATTTTCGTCGGTAAAGCTCGCCATTCTTTGGGGTTGCAACACGATGACCAATCTTGAGCCCCATGGAAAAAATGGTGAGTATTTAGATTCAGCAAGTATTCAAACGCTTTTCGAAAAGGGGGGCAAAGACCGCGAGGCGATGCTGGGCACAGAGGATAAAATCAATAGCCTTTCATTTTATAAATCTCGTCTTGCGCGCGAGTACGGCCCGAGTAATAAAAAGCATTATGATTATACCTTGGACGCCGCAGAAGAGCGCTGTAAGGGCCCGGGCAAATATGACAATTGTTCCGTCACCAATTTAAATCGGATTATGCCCGACGAAGCAATTTATGGTGCTGAGCACATTTATAATGAACCTGCACGCATGAAGTTACTTTTTCCGAACGCTTATCTTATTCTTGGGTTTTCTAGTGCATCGCCGAGTGAGGAAACTCGAAGAGACATTCTTGAAAAAGCGTTGGATGATACCCGCAAGGAGCTTCGTTTAAGCCCTGGCGTAAAGGCAAAAGATCAATCGGGTCAAGTGGTACGAAAGGACGCTGATAATCTTCTCTATACGATCATTGACGAATCTACTCTTGCAGAAGTAAGAGCTCTCTACATTCAAACATTACGACGCAATTGGACTCTCGAAACCTACAAGATGAATCGGGAGCGACCAAGCGGATCGATTACTCCAGCATTGCCTGAACTTGATCAAGGTAAAGTATTCAATGTAAGTTCTAAAGAAATCCCTGGCCTCGACGAATTGAATGGTCAGTACGAACAACGAAATTAAAAAACAATCAAGAAATACTAGCTTTGAGTTCTTTTGAGTGTGCGAATTAAAAACCGCACGCTATGCAGGTGTTCCCAGAGATCGAGTTCAATAGGTAGAGTTTCGCCACACATCAGAGCTGCAAGTAATTTTGCCCCGTATGCTGAAAAAGTAATTCCTCGCGAGCCGAACGCCATAAAAAGCCATTCGCGCTCTGCAACTTGAAGATCAGGATCCTGCTCATGGGTTGCGCCCTTGAGGGTTCGCTGGTAGTTCACCCTGAGCCAGTCTATGTCGCAAACTGGGCCAATGAGTGGAAGTTTGTCAGGCGTAGACAAGCGATAGCCTACCTTGGGTAAGGACGCGTCTGTCAGTGCCAAGGTAGAGAATACCTTCCACTTAGCTTGTGCTTCGTGAATCAGAAACTCAGTATCAAGCTCAACCTGGTTCGGGGCGACTTCTTTTGCGTGATAGGTGGCACCGAGTAGGTGGTGCTCATGCCCGGTCACCTCAGGTGCAAGAGGGGTAATGTAGCCATCTCGAAGCAGGGTATGGGCAAGGCATTGAGAATCAGAGGTTGCGTTGACCAGTACCGTTTGTCCGCGAATCGCACGAAGTGGTTGTGCTGAAAGGAGCGGATGCTGAAACTCATTTTCAGCACGAACAAATTCAGCGCCGTTGGCATAGATCAGGTGATCAACCGTAGTGATGACCTGATCGTGGCGATCAAAGAGTGAAATTCTATTTCTATCTTTCTCCACTCGCGCTACCGACTCTTGATAGAGTCTCAAGCTTCCCTTGGTTTCGCACTCGCGGATTCGCCACTCGCATAGGCGCTGAGGGTTAAGCATTCCGCACTCGGGATAGAAAATTCCGTCATTTCTTATTTCATAAAAATGTTCAGGGTAATCTGAGTTGACGAGAGCCTGCTGTTCCTCCTGTATTTGTTTCTCAGTTCCATTTTGAAAAACGCCCCAACGTCTCGGCAAATCGCTTTGTTTTAGCTCCTGAATAAAATGGACGAGTGCAGCTTGTGAAAAACGGCTCATCGGATTCGGCATTTTACTGAGTTGCGCAGTAAAGATTCCAGCCGAATTTCCGGACGCGGCCTTCGCCACTCCTCTTGCATCAATCAGACTCACCGAATGTCCTCGATTCACCCATTCTCTTGCGAGCGCTGTACCTGCCACTCCTGCGCCAATAATACCGATGTGGTCATGAGGTGAGACCAGAGTAAGATTGCGATTCGAAAACCACGGTGCGAGAACATTCTTTTTTAAATCAGATGTGTTGCCCGCGTAGGTTGCTCGAATGCACTCCCGTTTGTTTCCATATCCCACTCTTTTTTCCAATTGAAATCCCAATGCCTCCAAACTGCGGCGAACCCAGCCTGCAGCGGTGAAGCTTGAACCGATCGCACCAGGTGCGGAGAGCCGGGCTACTTGTTTAAACACGTCCTCTGAGAATGCATCCGGATTCTTGGAAGGCGCGAAGCCATCCCAATACCAATGTTGAACTTTGGCATCTATTTTCGGAAGCACATCCATGACATCGCCGAGGAGCAGAAGGAGTGTCACTCTGTTATTCAGAAATTTCAGCTGATGAATTCCTGGAGTCAAAATTGGATATTGATCAATGAGTTGTTTGGCGACTGGTTCTAAATCCGGAAAGCTGGAATAGAGTTCTCTTAAGCTATTCGCAAATATTGGATGTTTTTCGACAGAGATATAAGTGAGTTTTTTTTCAACGTGGCCACTCTGTTCAAAAGCTTGCAACGTCAGTAAGAAATTTAAACCTACCCCAAAGCCAATTTCGCCGACCGTAATGGGATGGGGTGATGGAAGGGTTGCGAGGAATCCGCTTCCCTCAAGATAGACGTGTTTTGACTCTTCAATTCCATTTTGAGCTGAAAAATAAATATCATCAAAAATGGGCGAATAGGGGGTATCAGGAGTTTTAAAAAGGAGGTGAGTGGGCTGTAAGCGTGGTGATCCATTCATGGCTCCATCACTTTAGCATAGGAGCGCATAATCTGCTACGGACTTGCATCTTCGGTCAAAACTGCAGCGGCATTGAGTCTCGTGATCTCAGTAGCGTAAGTAAAGTTCATGGTCTCAGCCTTGTCGCATTCAAGATGATAACAGCGTGATTTCGTACTCCAGTCTTCGATAGTGAGGAGAGTGGGTACATGCAAATCAAGAAAAGGAACATGATCGCTGCCCCAGGCACCTAAGGTGATTTTTGATTTGAGAGAAGTATACTTCTCAGTAAGTGCCGCAAACCATTTTGCAAGAGAGTCGTATTCGGCATTCGTTTCTAGTTCTACGATCCCATTAGAATTGTATCCCACCATATCCATATTGATCACTAGTTTCAGGTCTTTGATGTGGCCTGATTGTGCCAAAACTTTTGAGTAATGGGTTGCACCTAGCAAACCAATTTCTTCGCCGTTGGTAAGAAAGAAACGAAGGGTGTTCTGATTGGGATAGTTTTTGAGGATACGTGCAATTTCAATCGTGGATGCAGTTCCGCTGGCATTATCGTCCGCACCCGCATAGTCCTTTCCGACGGAATCGAAATGACCTTCAACGAGAATCACGCCACCTGTGGTGTTTGAACCTTTTTTCTCTGCAATCACACTGCAGGTATTTGGGCTGTAACAATCTTGGGTCACCTCATATCCCATTGCCTGGAGTTCACTTGCAATCCATTTTTGAGCAGATTGATTCTCAGGGGTACCTGCGGCGCGATTTTTGTAGCTTGCGAGTTTTCCCACTGTGTTTTGTAAGTGAGTGGTTTTGATCATTGCTAAATAAGCGGGGTCAATGGTGGGGAGATGTGTAGGTAAGGTTTTCAATTGAGGAGTATAATGGAGCATTTTTTTGGGATCGTATATTCGCAAAAAATGGAAAACCCATGATGGCGTTTTTGGTGACTTCAGCGATACCAGCCAAAGGCGGCCTTCCTGGCGATAATTTTGAATAAAGGGAAGAATTTTTCTCACTTCTTCGGGGTGGGGCTCGGTCACTTGGTAGAGGCCATCCGTAGTGGCAAGAGCACGCGAAGGAGAGCTAAAAAGTGAAACCAGTAAGCAAGAAAGTACTATCCAATGATTCATGCTCCAAGCTTAGCCAATTTTCGAAAAAAGAAAAATAGATTTTAGAGATAAGCCCCCTCTAGTTGAGACAAGAATGGGGTGAGTCCGGGTAAAAAAGACTCATAAAAAATTTGCTGAGTTTTTCAGCATTCAGAGGTAAAGATAGTGGGTATGTACACAGACGAAATTTTAGCGGCGGTAGACCGGTGGACGGGCATTCAGTCTGCTCCTACTAAAGAATCTTTAAAATCCCCAAATGGGTTAAGGGTTTTTCACAACTCCTTCATTGAGTTTTGGATTGCGCGTGCGCACCCCTTGGTTCCTGGACTTTGGGCAATACCTGTTTCATTGTTTTTATTCTGGAAAGGGTTGGAATATCAACCGTTGACCGTTTCAGTGGCACTTTTTTTCACCGGTTTTTTTTCCTGGACCTTGCTGGAGTATTTAATTCATCTTCTATTGTTTCATAAAAAAATCACGCCTGCGACCCACCCTAAAGTAAAATTCTTTATTTTCATGCTTCACGGATATCACCATGAGTATCCTAATGATCCATCTCGACTTGTTATGCCGATCATCATCGCGTGGCCGCTAGGCACCTTGATCGGTTTAGCGTTTTGGCTCATTCTTGGTTCGGCGCTGTTTTTCTCATTCTACAGTGGTCTCTTAATTGGTTATCTCGCATATGATTGGGTTCACTTTTATGAACATCACATTAAGCCCACGAACAGAGTGGGTTTGTACATGCGTAAATTTCATTCCATTCATCACTTTGTGAATGAAAATAAAAACTTTGGAATCAGCACGCCGATTTGGGATTGGCTTTTCGGAAAAGCCCAAGAACCTAAGTAAGGTGCTAAGATTGTTTTACTTACAAATAGTAGCAGTGGCAGCTTGTTGTGACGCTGATTCAGGCGCCGCCAGCTGACAAACGATGTTGAATACGCCCAAGCGATCAGCTTGGTAGTCAGTGGTGGGAAGGGTGTAAATGGCAAGCCACCAACCGAGGTCGAGAATATTTCCTAAACTATCTGTCGCGGGCATGGCGCGATACTTGACGATATAGCTGAAGAACCCCTTAATTAAGTAATCATCACTTGCGCTCATATTCGCCTTTTGGGCGAGTAAAAGTTTAAATACTGGGTAAGCCGTATTGATTTCACTCTTCTCTAGGTTTTCGTCAAAATTGACGTCGAAACGTGTGAAAAGGCTTTCAGTATAATTGAGAACAGTAGCCATCGCCCCGAAATCGAACTTCCCGAACTCATCATCGTTATAGCCGTTTCTTCTGGCTCCATGTTCGAGCCAAATCATCGCTTGTGTTTTTTGCGCTGGAGTTAATGTCATCCAATAAGCTTTTAAGCGTGGGAAGTAGGTAAGCCAGTAATCAAGGCGATCATTAAATAGTCCCCTAAAACACCCAGCCGATACCCAATTCCAACCCATGATGTCTTGCCCGAGATCTTCGTTACAGGTAATCTCGTTGTGCATCTTGGTCCCAAGAGTGGTCGCAGACATGATCATCAATGCGTAATGAGTGATCTCTTGTAGTGAAACCTGTTGATTGCCATCGCTGACTGGCGTGAATAGATCGATATCTTGAAAGCGCTTCGCACCAAAGTTTGCAACCGTCGCATCCACTATGTCTTCAGCAAATAAAATTGGAGTATAGTCCGCAAAAATTGCTTGGAAATCTGCCACTAAGAAATATCCAGGGCCGGTTCCATAAGTTTTCAGAAGGTGATTGATCAAGGTATTCAGGGTCATCACGGTAAAGTTTTGGTAAAAAGAATACCCTACGTTTGGCTGGTATTTAATGAACACCGTATCAGTCTGAGTAACAGGGTCGCTGAAAAGGAGTGCAGGGTAGGTGAGTTGCGTTTTTCCGGTACTCGCGTTCGTGCTTGCAATGGTGCTTCTCATGGCAGCGAAATTTGCTTTATCGCTTGGGCTAGTTAGACTCGATCCATATTGGTCTAGAGCATTAATGAGCACCTGAGGGGTGACAGAATAACGATTGATCCCGGTCTGCTCGTACATACGATCTAACTGACCCGCTGTTGTTACCCATGTGTCGAGTAGGCCATAAAGAGTATCGAGTACGCTTTGATCGACGCCCACCTTGGTAGTTGATTTAAATAATTTTCGAAGAAGGGGTCTCATGGATTGTTCTAAAATCGCTTTTGGAATCAATCCTACTGTGGTGCCCGTAAGGTTTTCAATCAGTTCATCGAAGAGGGGAAACGGAATGGCTCCGTTGTGATTAGTTATAGCTGTATTCAAGTAAGGTTTAGCCTGAATAGCGAGAGCATAGATAAACTCTCGAAAACGGTAATCGGAGTGAAGTCGGTCCATCACTTGATGTTGGGGCGCGGTAACGTCCGTTCCTACAGCAGCCTGATAGGCCAAGTAAATTCCACCAGCACCCATTGCAGTTTTAAAGAGCAGCCCCCAGTCGGCAGCTTCTAGCGCATCTTTTCGGGTATTAAAAATAATCCATTTACCGAGGAAAACATTGCCATTCACGCTTGGATCAAGAGGAAAATTAAGGGTAGTGCTGAGCTCCGTTAAAAGTACATTCATCGCCTGACTGCTCATTGAGCCAACCGGAAGCGTATTGATATAATCAGATAGCTGTTCACCTGCCGTTTGAAAAGCACTCACGAGTCCGAGCAAATCAGCAAAGGATGGGTTCGGATTTTTTTGAACTTGTAAAAAAGGAATAAGATCAGAAGTGATGTCCCTGAGTCTCACCAATGAAGTTTGGAGTAGAGCGACTTCATCTGTTGTAAATTCTTGGGTGCTTCCGCCAAAGAGAGCCGCTTTCAAGCTGAATGCCCCTTGCATCAGAGCACTGTGAACTGTGGCGTTGGTGACGAGAAACTTAGAAATTAAAGTGTACATATCGGCTTGTGAGTAGGCCGACTGAGTTGAACCGTGAACATACTGGGTGAAAAAGGTGAGAGAGTCGTTAATGCAATTGAAGGCGGCTTTCCATTCGGTTTGGGACATGTCTCCGGTAGTGAATCGAGACATTAAATTTTTAGAATTATTTAAACAACCTTCTCCAACGCCTCCTGCCCCCGAAATAGGTAAATTAACGTTGCCTCCAATTCCACATCCGTTTAAAACAAGTCCCGTGGAAAGGGAGAATGCAATAATAAAAAGCGATTTGTTTTTCGTCTTAAAATGCATACTTTAACCAACCTCGCATACGATCATCTCCGTAATACTGGCCAACCCAACCACTGGTAGTATCAGTAAAGAAAAGATCAGCTCCCACGCCGACAGTGAGTCGAGTGCCGCGGAGTGAATGTTGTAAATCGAGAGACACAAAATGACTTTGTTCAATTAAATCTTGGGTCCATGCAAGCTTGCTTTGGGTCTGATCGCTGAATCGCCAGTTGCCACCTACGGTTACTCCCTGTTTAAGAGGAAAACGACTGGGAAGAGTGACATTTACGTTCGTCAGCGTGCTCGTGCTATGAAAAGCTTCTTCTCTGATGTAGAGGATGCCTCCATTGAACCAAAAGTTTTGGGTCAACTGAACATTCGTAGCAGCTGAGAAAATTCCGGCAGGAGTGATTGCAGGGTTCAAATAGTCTGGATTATTCACGTAGTTGAAAGGTCGTTCATAGCTTCCTGAAAACCACAGATTCCAATCCTTTTCTGGACTTTCAAAACCAGTTTCAATGGTCGCGATGGTACGCATCGGGAATTGAGGCCGGATGTTCACATTCAAATCGCCAGTAGTAGTGGCCAAATAGGGTTCTGCTGCATACTCGATTGAATGCACGGGCATCACGCCGGCACTTGCACTGCCCCAAAAACCAGTATCAAAAGTATATTTAAATTTAGCCGCTGCATTTGGTCTAAATAAAATGTCTTGGATGGGCGGAGTGATCAAAGAGTAATGAATGTTGGTGGCGGCGCCCATCACCACCATTTGACTTGGCGGAGGTGTCCAGAGCGGATTGGACGATACAATTTTTCCATTCTCTTCTTTAGTGGGGGTACCCATTTCAGGAATGGAAATAGGAGAGCCGTACACTAACACTTGGACGTGCGGAGTTTTAAACTCATAAAACGCGCCAGTGTTTCCAACAGTTTCAGGATTAATTTGATCCCAAGTAAAGCGAGGTGACCAAAGACTCATCATTTTCCATTGATCATCGACCTTGGACCATTCAAAAATTTTGCGGCCCAGCGAAAACTGAGAATCCCCGAGCAAGCCTTTTTGTGTGGAAAGATAGAGTTCCTTGGAGTTGTATCCAAGCTCTGGTGAATTATCGACGTAGGTATAAACTTCAGCATCTGCCTGGCCATGAAAAGTTTTGGTATCAAATGATGTTTCACCGCTGGCGGAGAACGTTGTGGATGAAGTTCCGCGATCACTCGATTGGTAAACAAAAGAAGAGGAATCAAACCCAACGGTGCCAAGCGCAGCAAATGCTGCGTTTGCAAAATAGGAAAGAGTGAGAAAACTCAGGCTCGCTTTAGGGACAATTTTTTTGATGAATACATCCATGTATTTCATTACATCCAGTGTATACGCGGATGGTTTACATATTCAAGCTAAGTCGGAAAAAATCAAGCATGTCAGAAGGATAGCGTTGTTCAAAGGTCAGGCTTTCGCCACTCATGGGGTGCTCAAAAGACAGGTATGAGGAATGAAGTGCTGGTCTGTTGAAAAGCGTCGAAGACTTGGCGGCCCCATACTTGGTATCCCCGATGAGTGGAAGCTTTGACGCGGCGCTTTGGACGCGAATTTGATGAGAGCGTCCCGTTTCAAGTTCAAAAAGTGCCAGGGTGAGAGGATCACCGCTTTGGGGGTGCATAAAATTTTGAAGTGCTTTCACATTCAAAACTGATTTTTTAGCGCCTTGAGTGCTGGCACTCACCGCTCTCACTTCATTCGTTTTTTCATTCTTGAGTAGGTAATGCTCCCAGTGCTGGTCGCCCGTAAGGGTTCCAAAGAGAATCGCATGGTATTTTCTTACCAAGGTTCCATTTTGGAGCTGTTCGCTTAAGCGCTCAGCGCTCTTGCTCCGTTTCGCAACAACCATCAGCCCGCTCGTGTTACGGTCAAGGCGATGAATAAGGCCCACGTAGTTACGTCCAAAGTAAACGCGTAGCAGATCGACGAGGTTGGTATCTCCCGATGAATCACCCTGACTGAGCAAACCTGCAGGTTTGGAGAGGACGAGCAAGTGCTGGTCCTCAAAAAGGATATCTTCAGGTTTAATATTACTCATTCAACTTAACGCCCTACTGAATAGCAGTGAGCCATTCTTTTGGAAACTCGCCGAGTTCTCCACGAACGAGGCTTGCGTAGTCTTTTTGGATGATCTGTGTGATCGGGCCCGGTTTACCTGCGGTAGGACCACGGCCAATTTTGCGGTCGTCGATGGAGGAAATCGGAGTGACTTCGGCAGCAGTTCCAGTCAAGAACACTTCGTCGGCACACCAAAGTTCGTCACGGGTAAATCTTGTTTCTACGAGTTTATATCCCTTTTTCGCAATCATTTGCATGACGGTGTCGCGGGTAATCCCGTTTAAGATAGAGGTGAGTTGAGTGGTTTTGATCACTCCATTTTTAACCATGAACAGGTTCTCGCCCGTTCCTTCGGTAAGGTAACCCTCAGGATCGAGCATGAGCGCTTCATCATAGCCTTGGAGGATCGCTTCACGCTTTGCAATTACACCGGTGACGTATTGGCCAGAGATCTTGCCTTTGGTCATCACACTGTTCACATGAGGGCGGATGAAAGATGAAATTTTTAATTTTGCGCCTTCATTAATGCCCTTGTCCCCTAAGTAACTGCCCCATTCCCAATTAAGAATAGCCACATCTACCTTAGGATTAGCGCCTGGATAAACTCCAAGTGGGCCATCGCCTAAAAATGCGATCGGGCGGAGGTAGCATTCGTCAAAGTTATTTGCTTTGCAGGCTGCAATAGCGCCTTTTACTAATTCATCGGTAGAATGGCTCATTTCAAAGCCCATGATCTTGATGCTGTCTTCAAGGCGTTCCATATGTTCGCGTAAGCGAAACACGGCACCACCACCATTTTTTTGTTTATAAGCACGAATGCCTTCGAAGGCTCCAGTACCGTAATGAATGACGTGAGAAAATAAACTCAGTCTTGCTTCTGTTTCTGGAAGAATTTTACCGTTGTACCAAACCTGTGAGCCACGTGCCATAGTCTTGAATCCCCTTCAAATCTGAATACCTGAAGCGGATGAAAAGATCGCCTAATATTTACTGATAGAAGTTCATCAGTTTTTCTTTTAGTAGGCTTTGGTCCTGGTCTAAGACAAAGGTTTCATTAGGTTTTAGATTTTTAAACCATGTTCTTTGCTGCTTCGCGAGCTGACGGTGAGCCAATTCAATTTCATCGATCAAGCCGGTAATTCCGACTTTAATTTGACGCCCTTCAGGTTTCTCGCCATTCAAAAAGTCGAGCACCTGTTGATAGCCAACTGCGTGAAGAGTTTTTGAAAGTGGATAACGATCCCTGAGTTTGATCACTTCATCGATCAGACCATCCGCAATCATTTTTTCGATTCTGCTCCGCATTCGAACTGCAAGTTCGTCTTTATCCCGATCGAGCACCCACATTACGTAGGCAGGGTTCGGATGAGACGGCATCTCGCTTTCGAGTTGGCTCGGAATTTTTCCGCTCACGGCAACAATCTCTAGTGCACGAATTATCCGATAACGATCTTGAACACTAATCTTAGCAGCTTGAGCGGGGTCGATTTTTACGAGGTCTTCATACAGTTCCGCGTTCGTCTTATCTTTGAGTGTTTCTCTAAACTCGGGCGAAGTGGGAGGTGCTTCCCAAAGTCCAAAGCGAAGGGTTTTTAAATAAAAGCCACTTCCTCCCACAATGAGTGCTCTGTTTCCGCGTGCGTGAATTTCTTTGAGCACTGTTTCGCCATCTTTAATGAACTGGCCCGCATGGTAGTTTTCATGTGGATCCGCGATATTAATGAGGTGGTGAGGAACCCGCTGAAGTTCTTCATCACTCGGTTTTGCTGAACCGATATTAAATTCTCGGTAAAAGCAAACACTGTCGGCATTGACGATTTCAATTTTTGAAGAATGAGTTTTATTCGTATTTTCAGCAAAATCAAGGGCTATACTTGATTTTCCGACTGCAGTAGGTCCGGTGAGAATAATGATTTTTGCAACGGATGAATTCACGGAATCTTCGATGGTCATAGTTTTCTGCTGAACCATTCTTCCATTTTATTCTCAGGGATTTTAATAAATGTCGGGCGACCGTGAGGGCAGTTCCCGGGGTGTGCACATTTCATGAGAGCCTGAGTGAGATCAATTGCGCCTCGTTCATGAATATGGTCGCCCGCTTTAAAAGACGAACGGCATGCTTCCATTGCTACCTTTTCAAATAGAACTTCATCCCACACCAATTCTTGGGTTTGATCGAGCGGACTCTCATCTAAACGCTCTAAGAGGTTTTTTAGGCGACTACTGAGTTGATTCATTCCCCATACTGCGGGAACGGTTCTAAATAAAATAGTATCTTCACTAAACACTTCAGCATCGAAACCGAGTTTGGGGAGGAGGCTCAGTTTATCTTTCAGTTGATGAATTTTCTCAGCATCCAGTTTAATGACTTCAGGAACCAAGAGTTCTTGTTCTTCAATGTTTTCGCGCTTGAGCACGCTGTTCTTGAGTCTCTCATAGCGAATGCGTTCGTGAGCCGCATGTTGGTCCAGTAGATACAGGCCGTCCGGACCTTCTGCTACGATGTAGTTACGGGCTAGCTGGCCCAGAACTCTTAAAAGAGGCAGAGTGATTAATGGCGTAGGTTGTAGTGGCGGATAAACGGGTGATGAAACGTTAAAAGCTGAACGGCCGTTGGCCTGTTGAGGCACCGTAGAGTTGAAGGGAGTCGCGGGCACATTGAAAGCTCGCTTAACCTCCTCAACCTGAGGCACCGGTGCGGTGCCTACCAGAGTGGCCCTTACCGCTTTCTGAACTGCGGCGAAGACTCCCCTCTCATCCTGAAATTTGATTTCGGTCTTGGCCGGATGTACGTTGACATCGATAGTTGAGGGCGGAAGGTTGATGTTTATAACAGCCACGGGGTGTTTGCCCTGCATGAGCAAGCCTGTGTAGGCTTCTTCTACAGCAAAGCTTAGACTGCGGCTGTTGACCCAGCGCCGGTTCACAAAAAAACTCAGATAGTCGCGGCTGGATCGTACTAGTTGGGGCGATCCCGTTAGTCCGCTGATTTTTACCGCTGTTGAACTGTTTGAGAACCCCTCGAGGTGAGACTCTACCTCCAGCATGTTCTGGGCTGCTTCCAGTCCCAGGACCGCAATTACGCTGTCCATCAGCTTGCCGCTGCCTGAGCTCTTGAGACTAGTTTTTCCATCATTGATCAGACTAAAACGCACTTCCGGATAGGCCAGAGCATACCGGCTGACCACCTCCGCAATTCTGGC
>CAIMWN010000038.1 GCA_903845155.1 Oligoflexia bacterium | reverse complement strand
CTCTACACGCTTTCCAAGCGGGCTCCTTCAACCACTCGGACACCCCTCCGTACAAAAAAGAATCGGTTGAAAAAAGATCTTAACCTAAATTTTTTCTTGAGACCAGCTAAACTGGAACCCTCGCTTTTGAATATCTTCAAAAAATGGCATTTTTGGTACGCCGAGTTCGGGTGGGAGGACGCCTTTTTCGGTCAAACGGCCAGAAACAATCATTTGTCCGACGATGGATGCTGAAAACCCGGTCGTCCGTTGCATCGATGTAAGTCCGGTCTTTTCATCTGAATAATCGATAATGAGATGTTCGATCTTCAGCTTCTGATTCCCTTTGGTGCCCTTAGAAATAGTCTGAATAATAGAGATGTCTTTCTCTCCGCCTTTTGGCATTAAGAATTTCTCGAGCACGGCTTTAGTTAGTGCGCGTGGTTGAAATTCACCGTCCTCAGTTTTAATTTTTTCGCGACTAAAAAACCCTGCTTGAACGAGGGTTTTGATAAAGGTGAGGTGGCCCGGGTAGCGAACAAATTTATTTTCTAAATTTTGCACACGCCCTTCATAAGTCCAAGGAAGGGTCGAAAGCATTCCCATTCCATGAGTGGCTTCGACGGTACCGATTACCGGCATTTCCACCGTTTCTATTTCTGAGAGGGGCGCAATTTCAACAATTTTGCCATTTCGCATTTGTGTCGTCATGCCAGTGTACTCATTAGTGAGTGTTTCAATGGCGAAAACAAGATGGTAAAAAAGCGGTCCTTGCGGATGGAGTGGAATTCCGCCATCGGTAGTGATGATACTTTCAGCAGTATCTAAGAGTTCCATCGCATGACCCACCGTAATGTTCGTGATCCCAGGACCCATCCCGCAATCAGGAATGATCGTGATTCCGGCCGCTTTTGCTTCATTTGATAATTCTAATTGTTTGAGCACCATGGTGGTGTCGCCACCCAGGTCCACCATGGGCACTTTTGCTTGAATGGCGGCTCTCGTGATGTCGAGTGCGTATTTGTAGGGCGCGGTATTCAAAATGAGTTCGCAGCCTTCAGCGGCTTTTGCAGTCGCATGAATATCGCCTGCGTCGAGTTTGATTTTAGTCAATTTGATCGGTTTAGTGTGTTTCAAAAGAAAAGTTTCGAGTTTGGCGCTCATCTCTGGGAATGCATCAGCAAGGATGAGTTCTTTCGGATTCCCAAAATTAATTACATCTAAAGCAGAGCCATAAGCCTGCATACCACAGCCAATTAATAATACTTTGTTCATAGGTTTTTAAGCCTATAATGTGAATTTTGAAGTGCAAACAGAAAAATTGCTGAAAGGGCTTGGACTAAGAGCGGCAATTCACTAATCTAGGGCTCAACTGAAACTTAAGGAGGAGTTCGTCGAGCATTTTCTGTGATTTTATGCTTTGAGGGTGATCCGGGGTCGATACTTTTTCAGCAAGAATGAGCTCGTTTTTTAGTGAGTGTTCCCAACCAATGAGTTCAGTCACGGTTGTTTTGTAACCCTTGGACTGCAAAAATAAAGTTCGGATCACATTGGTAATGTGGCTTCCAAATTCGCGGCGATGGATGGGTTGAGCGAAGAGTGTTTGCAAAGTAAGGTCGACCAGGCTTCCTGCACCAGCTTTGGTGCGCAATTGCTCTGCGATTTCGGCTTGGCAGCAAGGAACCAGTGCAAAGGCTTTTGCATTTGTGTGAATTCCAAAAAGAATGGCGTCATCGGTTGCGGTGTCACAGGCATGCAGGGCGCATACTAAATCAAGTGGTCCTTTCACTGCGTTACTTGCAGCTTCAATGGTGCTCGCTACAAATTCCATGCGTTCGAATTTGCCAGAGTTTGCGAGCTCTTTTGATTTTTGAACGAGCTCGTCTCTCGTTTCAACACCGATTAAGCGAGTCCCTTCTAATTTTCGAAGGACCAAGTCATAAAGGATGAATCCTAGATACGATTTTCCAGCACCCATATCCACAATTTTTAAGTTCGGATTCTTTGCGTAAAGTTGTTGAATGATCGGCTCGATGAGCTGAATCAAATGATACACCTGCTTCAGCTTCCTGCGCGAATCTGCATTCAGTTTTTCGTCACGAGTGATGATGTGGAGCACCTTCAGGAGCTCCAGTGAATCTCCTTTCCATAACTCACGGATGTCATTGATGTGAGACAATTTTTCTTTAGCAGTCTTCTCAGTCATGCTTGTCTTAGATCATAGATCAAAGGAAATTTGAATGAGCAAAAAATAATATTACAAATAATGATGTTCGATCATTGACAGTTCTGAAAGGTTAGATACGATTAAGGTACATCGGTTGGTATTATCCGCTTCAGGGAAGAAGCACATCTGGTTTTAAAAGTGTGGTTGCGGTCGAGTTACTTCCAGGGAAGTGGATAGAGCTTAAGCTTGATCGACGGAGTGATCGGTTTGACCCTTTTGCAGAACCCCAGTAGGAGCAATCTTATTGGGGTTTTCTTTTTAAAAAAGGTCGGGCCCACCTTTTGGTTTAGCTTTGCGTCATGCTGGAGTATTTTTATGAAAATAGGCGTATTTGATTCAGGAATTGGTGGAATTACGGTTTTGAATCATCTGAGGGTTCAATTTCCAGGTTATCGGTTTCTTTACTTTGGAGATACCGCGAATGTCCCCTACGGTTCAAAAAGTGTCGCTCAAATTCAAGAATTAGTAGATTCTGCGGCCCGCAGAATTAAAAAGAAAAAATTAGATGCCTTGGTGATTGCCTGCAATACGGCATCGAGCTTAGCACTCGAGAAGGTAAAAGAAATCATGGCTCCAGTTCCGGTACTCGGAGTCGTAGAAGCAGGGGTTCAGGCAATCCTCAACTCTCCTGAATCGCAGATCTTAATTCTTGGCACCCGCGCCACGGTCGAGAGTCATGTTTACGCGCGTCTTTTAAAGAGTCACCTCCCGTCGTCACATATTTATGAACAAGCGTGCCCGCTCTTGGTGCCGATGATTGAAGAGGGTTGGCTCAATCATCCAGTGCTTGACGACACGATCAAGGAATACGTCAAGCCGTTCCAGGGTATTCTAACTGAAGAAAAAAAAGGCGTGGCGCTGCTTGCCTGCACCCACTACCCTTGGGTTCGAGAATCGTTTGAGAAGGCCCTTCCGGGCTGGAAAGTGATTGATTCAGCTGAAGCCGTATCACGTCAGTTAAGGGGGCTCTGGTCTCATCAGCCGGTGAGCTATGATCAAGCTTCGCAAGTAACTTGGTTTTTTTCTGATCCAACGGTCGTGGCTTCATTCATGGAAATTAAAGAAAAAATTAGTCGCTTCTAAATGAAGTGAGCTCAAAAAAAACCCCCAATCGCGACCATCGCAACTGGGGGAAAAGGAGACAGCCGGGGGCGGCTGCCATGAAAAAACTTTTGTGATTGCGAGGGCGACCCGCTAGTTCGGTTTGCGGGGAGTTAGGCTTTAGGTAACCTCAGTTAAGAGGTCGGAGAGTTTGCCCAGTAGTAAAAGAGCCATTCCTTTACTCTGGTTGCTGCCCAGAAGGATTTCTGGGAGGGGGAGAGTTTGTTGGGAGCTCCGTGACTATCGGATCGCCTCGCGTCACACACCCTATATTACACGCTTCGTGCCAAGTCCTTGTCTGTCCAGAATGGTAATGATTTCAAGCCATTGAGCTTGGGTTGTTGATGCGGTGTGTCACGGTAGCCCCAGTTTGGGACCAGTCTGTTGCGGGTCCGTAATGACACCAAAAAAGGTCGTCCCGATCTTTATGTTGAGATTCGCGTCAAAGTTGCTATTAATTAACTGTTTGAAATATTTAACTAATAGCAAGTTTTATGCGCGTAAAGGTTTTCTGCTTTGACGCACGCCTCAACATAAAGATCGGGACGACCTTTTTTAGTTCGGATAGGTGAGTTTATAGATATCTGAGAAGTTACGAGCGCGTTCTTCGAGGTCGAGGCCGTAACCGATGAGGAACTGGTCGTCTACTTTGCGTCCTACGTATTTTACGGGCACATCGACCACTCGTTTTGAAGTCTTATCCAGTAGGGTGACGATCTCAAGAGAGGCAGGCCCTGATTGAATTAAACGGTCATAGAGGAAGCGCAGTGATCTTCCGCTATCAATGATTTCTTCCACAATGAGTACATGCATTCCACGAATATCGCGGGAGATATCTTTTAAGAGAGTCACTGTTCCAGTTGATGATTTTTCTTTGCCGTAGCTCGATAGTCTTACGAAATCGATTTCAACATCCATTTTAAGTGCGCGCATGAGGTCTGCAGTAAATACGTATGCGCCCTTCAGGACGCCTACTAATAGAACAGTTTTTCCTTCGTAATCTTTTCTGATTTGGACGGCAAGTTCGTCGACAGTGGTCTGAATTTCAGCCGCTGAGAGATATTGGGTAAAATGCGCGTTCCCGTATTGAAACGTATTACCCATAAAATTAAACGCGAGTTTCTGGTGAAGAAGAAGTGGTAGCAGTAGTCACCGTAGAAGCAGCTACAGGATTCATTGCAGGCTCTACGCTTGCAGTGGTATTTGGTTCAATTTTTTTGAACGAAGCTTGTTCCACCCCAGAAATTGAATCCTTAAAGTTCTTGAGTGCTTTGCCCATCGTGTTTCCTAATTCAGGTAGACGGCGAGGTCCTACTAAAAGAAGAATAACTCCAACAATAATAATGTGCTCAAATGAAATTCCAAACATGTAAATACCCGCCCTTTCAGGCCCTATTTATAACGGCATTGGGGAGTTGAGTCAATGTTAATAAGGGAAGTAATAGCGTGTGAGCTGTTGCTTCCTTTATTTCTCATGGTCACCTTCGACCGAGATCATATCGCCCTTTTCAATTTGGCTTGACGCGGGCTCGCCATGAAGGCTGACATTTTGTAAAATATCACCGCGGTCAGGCATTTCGGCTTTTGAGGGCGAAAGAAACCGCGCACGGCGCTTTCCATCCTGGCCACAAATGAAAAACTCAGAGGTTTTTTTACTGAGTGCGCGAGATGGGCTCACTAAACGATACCGTTCTGAGCTGGGGCCGGCGAGCAAAGGCAAAATTTCTTCCATAGACCGTTTTGTTTTTTGGATTACCAAATAGCTGAATGCTAGCGACTTCCGATCAAGCCCCGTCAGCGTATCGAGTTCACGCATGTAGTTCGGACGCCACCACGATACTTCTTCGTGGCACCAATCATCTTCTTTCACGAGAGCTCCACAAGCTTGGTGTCCAAGACAGGGGAGTAAAACCTTAAGTGAGTTGTCATGAAAACGAGGATTGGAGAGTAAGGTCTGTCTAAATTCAAGAAGTTTTCTTGATTGGAGTTTAAGTGCTGGCTCAACAATAATCACGAGGCCTTCTTCTTCCAGGTGACGCTCACAGGATTGAATGAGGTTTTGGGCGAGGGTGTCGGCATTCGCATCAGACTCATTCAAGAAGTAACTCATCACGAATAAATGAAATTTAGGCGCGTTCTTAGGCAGCCAGTCCTTGGTTAAATCAACCCTGCGATGAAAAGGTCTCGCAGAATAACCAGTGTAATGCTCAAACCACTTAGCTCCAATGGCGAGCGCCGCTTTACTTTGCTCGATCAGGGCAAAAGACCCGTTACCAGGCAAGCCGAGGGGTGCATATTTTTCACCCGCAAAAATCCCGCAGGCTCCTGATGCCGTTCCCGCTCCCCATTCCAGGCCACGAAAATCTTGTTCGACCGGAAAGGGCCATTTAAAGCCCAAGCGATGGAGTTCAGCCCAAACGCTCGCGACCCGAAACAAATTTCCGGGCATAAAGGATAAAAGATAGGCGAGGCGTCTGTTTTGAGGATTTCCGCCCTCGGACCAATAGGCCTCTTCATCGATTGCTTTTAGTTGAGCAGCTTTCGCCCGAGTAGAGCTTGCTCGATCGGGACTCGTGTCATCCTCGATGATGCGATTAAAAAGCATCGATAAGGTTTCGACATGGGGGACGACCGAACGAGTGAGGTAGCGTCTCGATTTGAGCGAGTCCATCTCTGGTATGAGCTTGTTTTGATACAGGAAGTCAGTGAGGCTGACTTCAAACTCATCTTTGAATGCATTGATTAAGGGGACCGGAACCCGCATGGAGTGATTTCCTTTAAACTATTCACGTTATTAGACTTGCGCCTTAAGCAGCATACGCTAACCTTATTTATAAATGAAATTAGGTTTAGCTGAGAAAGAGCCTCCTCGTCCACCTGCAATTTTAGTATTAGGAGAAGGAGCGCTTGCCACTCAAATTCAGGATGATTTAAACGACCTAGGCCTTAACACTGTGTCCATGAAGGACCTTCCTTTATCTGCAGAAGACCGTGCGCTTCCTAAATTAAACGATCTCGATGCTAATGTCCGTTTTCAAAAGATATTTAGAGCTTTTCGTTCGCTTGAACGCCAACACCAAAGTGAGCATTCATGGATTCATCCAGGCGTCACGGTGTGGAGCGAGCGCGCTGAATTCGAAGGTTGGGCAAGACAAGCGGGAATGGCGACGCTCAGCACTCCCGCAAAAGCACTGCATCTTTTTTGGAGTACCCTTCAACTTTTAAACATGGCGGAAAGCATCGGACTTCCGACGCTCATCATCAGCGGCGAGCCCGTTGCATCTATCCGCGAAATCGAAGCGAGCATCAAAAAACTTTTCCAAGACGGACGTGCGACCCTTCCATTTGTACTGAAAAGTGCTTTTCGGGTGCGCGGTGGTTTTGCGACGCGAGTGATCCGGAGTTTGGATGAACTCCACGAGTGGGTACCAATTTGGATCAATCACATTCAAGAGCATTCGGGTGAGTCGCTTTTATTTATTGAAAAATATTTAGAGAGTGCTCGCTGTTATGTTCAACCTTTTGCTCGTTTAAAATCAGGTGAAATTGAACTATTTCCAATTGTGGATGGTTCACTGATGGTGGAAGGACGAAATTGGATTGAAGTTTGCCCCGCCCAAAATGTGGATGACTTCATTCAATCGAAAATTGAAACTTATTCTAAAAAACTTTTAGAACATGCTGATTTTGTGGGAGTGGGGAACCTTGTGTTTCTCACGAACGGAGTTGAAGTTTATCTCACTGAAGGGCTGGCTCGATTAAATTTGGGCTATCGACTCTGGGAAAAAGTGGCGAGAACGAATGCCTTGCAATGGCAAATTCATACTCTCATGCCTGGATTGTTGGTGGACGCACCGAAACCTCGGGCGAAACTTTCGCTCGCGGCCCCTATTGTAGGGCTTCATCTCAAGCTTTATGCGGAAGACACCTGGCTTAAAATCCCTCATCCTGGCGTCGTGCATGAGCAATCTTCGAAAAGCGAATGGAATGACGGTGATCAAGAAGGCTCACTCAGCTGGGGAGTACGCCCCGCTCAAAATGTAGACTGGAAAGCGAGTGGAGCCTTAGGCTATATCACTTCGTTTTCGTCGAATTGGCGTACCGCCTTGAAGACCGCAAAAAGTATTTTGAAAGACATTTGGATCGCGGGCGGCGTTCAAACGAATGAGCGTTTTTTATACGAACTTCTCTCGCATCCTTGGGTAGAAGAGTCCATGTTTTACAATGGATTTGTGGATGAAGAATTCATTCCTAAGCAAATTCCTGACCAGTTGTGGTTTACGTGGATGTCCCAAGCTTTAAATGAGGTCAGTGAGCCTTTGGACGAAAAGGAATCATGGCTTTGGATGAATCATCGATTGCCGGTCACGCCCGATCGGTTTCAATTCATAGAGCGCTTAGACTTTGTGGCAAATGGATTAAAAGGGGTGCAGGGCGCTTTCTTAAATGAAAAAGGAAAACCAGAACGCTTTTGTATTTATCCTCTCAATCGCAATCGGTATGTGTTGCGAATTCAGAATTGGTTTTTTTCACTCAGAAGATCTGAAAAGGGCCGCCCTTTGCAGCTCATGGCTTTAACCAGCGGACGCGTTCATTCCATATTTTTCAAAGAGGGATCAAGAATTGAGCCCAAACAATGTGTGCTCATTATTGAATCTCACCAAACTTTTATTTCTCATCGTTTACCGATTCCTGTGGTGCTGACCGCACTCAAAGTGAAAGCCGAAGATGAAGTCATCATCGGACAAGAACTTGCGGAATTAGAGCGATGGAGCGATCATCAAAATTAAAGGAGCAACATTATGGCAAAGTTTTCTAAAAATTTTTCAATTCCTGGTAAATCTGCCGATTTAATTTATACCGCAGTTTCTGGGGGAATCGAACATTTCTTGAATAAAACTCCAGTGGGTTCTCACCAAGTGACTCGTAATGACTCTTCCAAACAAGTGGCATTTAAATCGTCGATGGCAAGCGGGACGCTCACGGCAGTGGAGGGAGAACTTCAAGTAGAAATTTCCCTAAGTTTGCTTGCTACTCCGTTCAAATCAAAACTCGACGAAGGCGTCACTCAGTGGCTGAATAAAACATTTGCAATCCACAGCTAATTCTTCATCAGCCGATTCATCAAAATCAGTTCTAAAATCAGCAGGGGTGATGAGTATCGCTGTTTTTCTGAGCCGAATTCTTGGACTCATTCGAGAACAAGTTTTTGCTGCGCTTTTTGGTGCATCTCATGCGACCGACGCTTACCAGATCGCATTTAGGATTCCAAACTTACTCCGAGATCTGTTTGCAGAAGGTGCCATGAGCGCGTCTTTGGTACCCACCTTTATTCAAGTTCAAAAGGAAAAAGGAAGAGAGCGCGGTTGGCAGGTGGCGACGCGAGTGTTTGTCGCTCTTTTTATCGTAGTGAGTATACTAGCTGTGATCGGTATTATTTTTGCTGAACCGCTCGTGGGTCTCTATGCGAGTGCCTATAAATCCGTTGAAGGCAAATTTGAACTTACCGTTCACATGACTCAAATCATGATGCCGTTTTTCCCTTTAGTGGCCCTCGCCGCAGCATTTATGGCAATTTTGAATGCCTGTGGGAAGTTTTTCATTCCATCATTTGCTTCTGCACTTTTCAACTTAGTTTCAATTCTAACCGGAGTAGGTCTTGCCCATCTCTTTCCTCGCTATGGCCGGCAACCCATTGAAGGTATGGCGTATGGGGTAGTGGCAGGCGGATTTGTTCAGGCGCTTGTTCAATGGCCAGTGTTGCTGAATGAAGGCTACAAGCCGGTTTGGAACCATCCTGAGAAAATGGGTGCACTCCATGATCCAGCCCTTCGGCGCATGATGTTTCTCATGGTCCCGGGAACGGTGGGGCTTGCGGCAACTCAAATCAATATTTTAGTGAATAGTATTTTTGCAACCTCGGTGGGCGAGGGTGCCGTATCTTGGTTAAACTACGCTTTTAGGCTGATGCAATTTCCGATTGGTATTTTTGGGGTTTCATTAGCCGCGGCGACCTTGCCCGTTTTTAGTCGGGCGTGGACCCATGCTTCCTATACCGAAGCTCAAGGCGCACTTATAAAATCTTTGAAAAGGGTATTCGCTATTAACTTTCCTGCGTCAAGTGGCCTCGCCTTTTTAGGGGTTCCGATTATTTCCCTTATCTTCGAACATGGTCGATTCTCCCACCACGACACTGTGGCCACTGCTCAGGCTCTTGCTGCTTATGCAGTGGGATTAACCGCTTACTCCGTTGTGAAGGTCCTGGTGCCCATTTGTTACGCGATTGGTGAGACCAAGGTAGCCGTCATGTCGAGTTTCTTCTCGGTAATATCCAACCTCATTTTTAATTTTTTATTCGTGAAAAAGCTCGGATTTATAGGCCTAGCGATGGGAACATCCCTCACCGCTGTTCTAAATTCCATCCTCCTTTGGATGTTGATTTCGAAGAAAATGCGTCTCAAGGGAACTCACTCCAGAACCGGAGAGCTTTTGTCTTCACTTGCTCGGTATTTTCTCGCAGCCTGTTTAATGGGGATCGCGGTTTGGGGCGTAGATCAATATATGGTCTTCCCACTCACTGAGTCGAACCCTCTTTGGTTCAAGCTCGTACGGGTCGGAGCGGGGCTCGGAGTAGGGGTGGGGTCTTACCTTTGTTTCAGTATTTTGTTAAAATGCCAAGAATCTCTTGAAATCTTAGACATTTTCAAGCGAAGATTAGGTCTAGGGAGATCTTAATGTTTACCAAAAAAGAACACGTAAAAATATTAGCAAAAAATGTGGTATCCAGACTCGAGCAAGATGAAGCGATTGTGCTGAATCCCCGCATGAGACAAAATGTTTATCAAGATCTCTTTCTCAAACTTGAACCTCTCATTCTTACTGACGAGGAAGTTCGCGAAAAAGTAATTCATGAATTAGGTGCAAAAGCAGAATCACTGAGCGACACCAATGCTGCTGAATCTGACCAATATAAAGCTGCAAAAAATGTAATCATGAATAAGATTGGTGAGAATGCAGTGATGGGACTTTATTATCAACGCCCCATTCGCGACGTGGCCAATATTATTACCGGCTTTCTGATGAACCATCATTTAGTAGAAGATGTTTTTCCTTCGGATGAAGAGCTCGAGAAAATCATCGTCGATTTTTTCAAGAAATTTAATCCTGAACAATTACATTAAACTTCACTTTGAGCTGATCAAGCCCGTGCAATGTATTCCCTAAACGCGCGTTTGGTCATGGAATCAGCTGCCCCATCCGCTTGGGTGGTCAAAATTTTGTCATTATTTTGGTCTCATTTGTCTTGGAAGGCTCAGTTCTTTCAAGTTAAGCTTAGTGTTGGACCATTTATGGTTGGAGGACTCGTTTTTGAACAATATTAATTTAGCATTATGGATGATGTTGATTCTGGTGACTGGCGGTTGTGCAAGTACTGGGACTGGTGATTTTATAACCAATACGACGAGTGCGATCCCCGCCACTAAAAGCGACACCACCCAGTCGGTGACCGTATCATCCGAAGCGAGCGCCACTTCCCCAGTAAATGCTGCTGATTTTGTCTATAAAGGAAATAAAATCCCGAACATTTCTTTTGATCTTCCCGTTGAAATGAACCGATCAGTAGCGAAGTGGATTGATTACTTTACTGGTCGGGGCCGCGATCGTTTTGAAAACTATCTTGAGCGCTCCGAGTACTTTATTCCCTTCTTAAGACCCATCTTAAAAAATGCAAAAGCACCCGAAGATTTAGTTTACTTAGCCATGATTGAAAGCGGATTTAACAATAATGCTCGCTCTCATGCTCGCGCGGTGGGTGCTTGGCAATTCATCACAGGAACGGGCCGTCGTTACGGCTTGGATATTACTTGGTGGATTGATGAACGTCGTGATGTGGAAAAATCCACCATCGCTGCAGTTCAATACTTAAAAGAATTGAATGTGATGTTTGGTAGCTGGCATTTGGCTGCTGCAGGATACAATGCGGGTGAAGGTAAAATTGCTCGCGCCATCAAAAAATATAAGACCAATGATTTTTGGGCGCTTTGCGAAAAAGGTCGCT
>CAIMWN010000037.1 GCA_903845155.1 Oligoflexia bacterium | reverse complement strand
AAGTCATCTGTTTTAGAATTAAAATCAATATCACCCTTAATGTCGCCATTCGTTTTTGTGATATCTACATCATGCGAATAATAGGTTCCTTCGTCGTAACCAAAATCCATTTTAACTTTGCGAGCGCGCTCCCCCATCCATATCCAATCTGAACCCTCGAGCTCACTGGAAATAATTAAATGGGGCATGTCAATTTTACCCGAGAGATCTACATTTCCGTGTATTTCTCCTCGTAGCGTCTGCGGGTACCATGAAATCTTTTTGGTAAGAAAATTAAGAATGTAGGAAAGGTCTTCCACTCGACCTGAATGAACCGCAAATGGCATCCGGATCGCATCAGAACCGCTCAAGTCAATGTAGCCTTGATCCAGAGAATAGAAAGTATTTTTCTGATGCGCTTTGATGTTAGTGAATTTTAATTCTTCGGTGCCATCATCGTAAGTGACTCGGCCCTTCACTTCGCCCAGTTTGAGATTGAGATACTCAACCTCCTTTGCCTGTACATCAAAATCTAATAATACGCCCGAGCTCGGACCATGGATGCTAGCGATCAAATCTCCTGAGCCCAGAATCTTGCTCTCGGCAATTTCATTCACTTCGCTTAAATCAGCAAATCCTTTTGCAACAAACCCAAAACCGGTACCTGAATATACTCCGCCGGTAATATCAAATGCTGATTTCACTACTTTCACATTAAATTTTTTAAATTCGAGACCCGCCGGAGAAATTTCAAGGCCTCCTTTTAAAAGAATGGGTAAGGGAGGACGTAAAACATAGTGTTTGGGCTTTTCCTTCTTGAGCGATTGATTTGTTAATGCGAAATGGGCTACTGACAAATCGGTATCTGCTTTTAACTTCCATTGATTCCTTTTACCACCCTGCAAATCATTGGGTACGAATTGGGCATCTACAGTTCCGGTAAATTTACCTTCCATTGGATAGACTGCACTCAATACTACTCCACCCAGCCAATGCATATCGGCGTCTTTGAAAGCAAGCTTTGCATGAAAGGCTTCATTAAACTTAAAAGGCATAGCCAGATTCTCAATCTTCAGTTCCCCAACCTGTCCTGGATTTGAATGATCATATAGGTTCAATGTTTTCAGATCAATTTTTTGGGCAGCAAGATCCAGTACACCATTGCCCTCTAGCTTGTTGGCATGAACATCTTTCCAGACAATATCGGTGCCGTTTACTTGAAAACTTCCCTTGAGGGTGTGAACCAAATCATTTAACTTCGCCTGAATCTTTGCGGTAACTATAGCATCGCCCCTCCACGCGTCATCATTGAAGTTGCTCGCAAAAAACGTTTCTAGCCCAGTGGTCATTGAAACATTCGCGGAAAGGTTCAAGTCCTTTTTATCTTCCAAGATATTACCGGTCAGTTTTCCGTTTAAAGTAAGATTCATCCCTGGCAATTCCATGATAAATGGCGAAAGATTCAAGCCCTCATCGGTAAGCTCGAAATCCCATTGCAGCTGCGTTGCCTCCTTGAGGGGAAGATCTATGAATTTTTTTGGAATATCAAATTTCACGGCGTTTACAAGTGCGTGCGAAATCACAGTGCCTTTTCCATTGGAATTTGCTTTTTTTATATTCAAATCTTTCACCACCAGTTCGGCACCGAGCTTGGGGTGGTCACTTTGTGGAAGTTCAATTTCAACTTTGAGGAAAGTATCCACGAACCGTACGCCATTAATCTGAAGTTGAAATAAATCCTGCCACTGAAGCTTTCCTTGTGAAGTCTTTTGTTTTTTTTGTGACTTAAAAGCATCTGCGCCAATCTTCCCTTGAACCGATCCGCCCATTACCGCAAATTCATCCACTTGCAATGTTCCCGATAGCATTTGAATGGGTGCAAAGCTTACTCGCACCTCCTTGGCTTCAATGTCACCTTCCATGGGAAGTTTAGAGATATTTTCACGTTCAATGTGAATGGTTGGATTGGCAATTCCGATCGCAGGCGGGAAGAAATAAAGCTTAAGATTACTGAAGTCACCAATGATTCCTAATTTTTGTGGGGAACGCTCTGAGATGAGATGTTTAACAGAATCTGCAAAGCGACCACTTTGGAGGTAGAGAATTCCACCTACTAAACTGAGAGTAACGAGGGAAAAGACCGTCGCAAAAGCAATTTTTAGCTTTTGTTTAATCATAATTGTCTGATTCTAAAAATGGCATCCCTATAATCCGGATCTATCTCCGCTGTTTTTTGCAGCCACCCACGAGCCGCACTGTTATTGCCAAGCGCTTGCTCGGCGACGCCCATGGCATAATATAAAACCAATTTATCTTCGTGCTTTAAGTCCGATTCGATCAGTACTGGTTCTAAATAGGCTTTGGCTTCGTAGGCACGATTCAACTGAATCAGGCTCTGAGCAATCAAGGAAACGCACATGAGTCCATCTTCGCCCAAAAAAGTTTGTTCAATTCTAATTTTATTTACTGCCTTGTTGAATTCTCTCAGAGCATCCACAAAGCAATCCATTTCGAAGTAAGCGATCCCTAAATCAAAATATTCTTTCGTGGTGAGTCCAGTGAGCACATTCCATTTTTCCTTTTGGTCGACGTCAGCTAGTCCATCGAGACCCAAACCCAAATCTTGATTCAGCGCCTCAATGAGCGAAGCGCTATCTTCTGGTTTAACGATCTTCTTATTTTTGCCGGATTGTTCAAATAAATTTTTTAACTCTAAGGTTTCAATTTGCTTCAACAGTTCTTCGGCTAGCTTGTACTTGGGGTGATGAGCAAGTACTCTGTATAAAGTTTTTTTTGCTTCATCTACCAAACCCTCACGAATCAGGATTCGCGCGCTTTCACACTCATCCTGCGGATGAGGTTTAGGAATTTGAAGTGAAAAATCTTTTGTTTGGTCTGACACTTTAGCGCGTTACCTTTATTCATATACAGTAATTGTGACTCATATAGAATAAGCGCTTTTGGCTTACTTTTGGGGTGAATTTTGCGCCTTTT
>CAIMWN010000036.1 GCA_903845155.1 Oligoflexia bacterium | reverse complement strand
CCGAGAACCCGTTCGTCACCTCATGTTTCACATCATTGCAACTTCAGACGATGGCGTGAATCCTGGCTCAATCACATTCCCCACTCCCCATGCCCATAAGAAAATGTGGCGTGTGATTCCGGTACTTGAGTTTCATCAGGAATTTAACGAGACCCTCACGCTAGAAACGACGGCATTCTCTGATTTACAGGAACTTCAGTTTACGGATCCTGCGAATCCACTCTATTCAAGCGATGATCGAATTCAGCAATACGGAATTGAAAATGCGGTTTTACTCAATCCTTACACGTTTGGGTTGTCGTGCCGATCCGTTCATTATGTTAGCAGTACCTTTCATGAGCTTAAGGAATGGCCACTTGAATCGCGGTTGAGTCGGGATTTTAATCTCAGTGACTTGAGCGCTGCAAAACTCACGGCGACTGCAAATTACTTAGACACTGTTGGCACCTATCCTGGAGCAAAAGCGGCAATAAAGGTTGCACGTACCCCAAAGCAATATTATTTTGGAGAACTGAATACGACTCCCAAGATGCCCACTCTTATTAACCGTTATTACCAAATCTCAGGTTACTTTAACGGAAATCCCGCCCTTAAGCCTGAGCGCGTGAATGCCTTGATCTTTGGTTTCACAGGTGATCTAGGAAAGTTTCAAACCACCACGACCGCGAAAGCTGAATACCGAAATCAAATTCAAGTCAATCAAAACCAAACGGTCGTGAACGCGGGAAATGCTAGCCTACTTTACCTCACGGAAGAGTTTACGTATATTTTTATGGACGCGCTGAAACTCACCACGGGAACGCTTCTGAGTTATTCCCGTTTGCAGGATCAAGCGCTTCCCTATCCTGATCTCCCTACTTTTTCACAAACCGTACAATTGATTTTTAATCCGAGTGATCGCATGGAATTAAACTTACTCGGTAAATACGTGGGTCCGTCCACTGCAGCAGGTGGCCGCTTTCATCCGAACTATACGTTGATAGACTGGGGTGGACGCTACCACTTTAATCAAAACTACGCGCTCAGCATGGGAATTGACAATATTTTCGACGACCGCGCTCAAGTGGTTCTCGATTATCCCTTGCCTGGTCGAATCGGATATCTAGCTCTTCAAGCAAGCTTCTAAGCGCGCTTCAATCACATCCCAACTTAAGATCGAGAGTAAATCAAAAAGTCCAATCGCGGAAGTAGCTTGCCCCGTCACAAACAAGCGCATCGGCCCCGTAAAGTCACCGAGCTTAATGCCGTGTTTTTCGCAAAGCGCCCGTAAAAGCGTGTCTACTTTAACGTGATCATAGCCATAAGCGCCTAGTGACTGACTCGGCTCTTTTGCAGCGGGCTTTAATTCTGCAATCAAAGACCGAATCGCATCTTTAATTTTATTCTTCAGTACTTCGTCTTTATTCCACTTAAGCGTACTTGCATCTACCGTCATCACGCCTTTTTCACAAAGTGGATGCAACTGCTCTGCAAGTTCTTTCACGAGTTTCACTTTTTGCTGAACAAACGTAATCAGCTCAAGACCCATTGCTGAATTAAGTCTTTCAAGAGAAGTAGTACTCAATTTTCCGGCAAAGTCCGTTTTCACAATTTCCAAGAGGCGTTTTGGATCGGCTTTTCTCATATGCTCGCCTTGAATCCAAAGCAACTTCTCGGTATTAAAAACAGCACCACTTACCTGCACGTGCTCGAGATCAAAGAGCGCAATCATTTCATCGGAGGTAAATAATTCTTGATCGCCATGACTCCAGCCTAAACGCACTAAGAAATTAAGAAGCGCTTCAGGCAAATAACCTTCGCTTCGATAGGCGTTCGTCGAGGTTTCGCCATTTCGCTTTGAAAGTTTTTTCTTGTCTTGGCCCAGAATCATTGGAAGATGCGCAAATAAGGGCTGTTTCGCATTCAGAGCCTCATACAGAAACACCTGTTTCGGAGTGTTGTTAATATGATCATCTCCCCGAATGACATGCGAAATCTTCATTTCAATGTCATCGATCACGACTACGAAATTATAAGTAGGTACCCCGTTTGAACGAATGAGCACAAAATCATCGAGATCTTCATTTGGGAAAGTAATTTCACCGCGAATCATATCAGTAAAACGAGTGAGACCACTTAAGGGAAATTTAGCCCGGATTGCAAAGGAAGTTCGGCCAGTAACTGCATCTACGCGTTCGCGGCAGGTGCGGGCGTACATGGGCTTTTTACCCTCTTTCATCATCTGTTCGCGAGTTGCTTCCACTTCAGCTTCAGTGCAATAGCAACGGTAGGCGAGGCCTTGAGAAATTAAAGAATTGGCAATTTCATGATATATTTTATTGCGGTGAGATTGATAAAGGAGTGGCTCTTCGGCTTCCATTCCCAACCATTTCAGTGAACTTAAAATATCATCTGTATATTTTTGCTCAGAGCGATCAGTGTCCGTGTCTTCAATTCTAAGCAGAAACTTTCCACCTTGTTTCTTCGCAAAAAGATAATTAAAGAGGGCCGTACGGACCCCTCCGATGTGAAGCCAACCGGTGGGAGAAGGCGCAAATCTGACACGAACTGCTGCATTGCTAACTTGGGGTGATGAGCTCATTTCTTGGACTTTACCTCATTTTTCTCAGAAGCTAAAGCCTCACTATAGGCAATGAGCCCCCTTTGATCACGGGCATCGAGTTCAAGCCCTCGGTAAGTCTTATGTCTCGCATTGAAGCCAAGCAGGATTCCCTCGGTAATTGAAACGGGACTCAGCGATTTGTGGCCAGGAAGACTATGGCAAGCAAGGCAGTTTTGAGTAAATAATTTCTCTCCGCGCGACGCTGCAGGATTTGTTCGGCGCACCAGTTTGGTATCTGGATAAACCAAAGTATGTTTAGCGAGTTCAATTTTTTGAACATTTTTCACTTCAAAGATTTCATTCGGCACGATCATTTTTGCATTTTTAAAATTTGAAGCCATGGGTTTTGAATGAACCACTGAAGACAAGGTGCTCGTTTTTGCGTCCCAATGAAACTCAAAAGCTCCCCTCCAGACCATAAAACGAGGAACTCTCGCCATTCCCTTTTCGCCATACACGGTGATTAAATCAATGTCGGCTCGATCTTTGAGTTCTAAACTCATCGCAGAGTCATCCATGAGTAAACCCTGCGCAGAAATTTTTCCGCCCTTCTTTGCTAATTTGCCTAACATTTCTGGGGTCCAAACTTTGAGGACCTTCGGACCATCCTGCGTCAAGAAAGTGACTTCGACGGCATGCGCCTGCGAAATCAGTGTGAAGAAAAGCAATAATTGAAAACGAAAGCGCACTTTTTCAATAGTTCCCATAGGTCTATGACAACAATCTTAGCACTTACTGTCAAGTTATGGTTAAATAGAAGATGTGGATAGGGATCATGTTAGAAGCTTAACTCGGATTAGTCGCTCACTTTGGGGTGACGGAGATCGTTCAGTAGAGATCAGTGAGAATACACTCACGAGCGTTTCTCTTTTACATTTAAGTGACGATCTGACGATTGAGCGGGCATCGAAGGTGATGATTGAACGCGCTGAAAAAAACCCACCTAAACTTTTAAAGCTAAACCACCCCTTCTTTCGCCTTGCTCCGATTGAACGCTTTCTTTTAACAGCACTCCATTTAGAAAAGTGGTCACACACCAAAATTGCGCGTGCACTAGGGATTGAAAAAAACCTGATCGAACCATGGGCTTGGGCTACACGAATGAAGTATTGCTTTCAAGAATTAGAAGCTAATATTCATTACCCTCATGGCCCTGCACACTTGGGGCCCGTCTGTCCTGAGTACAACCCTTCCGCTCCCTGGACACAAAGATTACTCGACGACGAGCTTGGCAAACGCGAGCGGATGTTTATGCAAAACCATCTGATGGCTTGTGACCGTTGCAGAAAAGCGCTCGAACATACTAAGACGATGTTTTTTAAAATCGAGGCACTCATTCCAGTCAAAGATACTTCACCTGAGATCGAGGCAGCCACGGATCGGATTATGCACACATGGGAAGAAGGGGTCGCTACCTTCAGGCCCATGACCATTACCACCAAACAAAGCCTCGTTCGCTTTTTTGGAAAGCCTAAAATTCAACTCATTTTGTCAGGTCTTACAGTATTTATATTCTATTGGTTCACAAAATCAACAAGATAGAAAACCTGATCTATTAACT
>CAIMWN010000035.1 GCA_903845155.1 Oligoflexia bacterium | reverse complement strand
TGGAATTTTTTTACTCTATTTTCCCGTGGGTCTTCTTGTTTCTGGTTACGCTCACCCAAAACGCTACTCGAAAGAGGATAACGGCGAATTGGAAATTCTTAATTTCTTACTCCCTGATTCCTGCGGCTTTTTTTACTTTTTTCCCTTATCGCGTAAATACGTATCTTTATCTTTTAACACCGTTAATGGCTTGGATAGTCACCGTATCTACGGAGAAAATTGAGCTCTCAGTGAGGACAAAGTTATTTTCAGGCTTTTTTATTTCTCTAATGGCTATCCTTATTTTTCTAGTCTTCCGCCTAATGAGCGGACAGTGGATTGGAGTAGAGTTAGCAATCCCGTTTGTGGTAGTGTTCATTTTGTTGGCTTTCTATTCTTGGACTTGGGAGCGGCTGCCCTTTGCGATTCTTTCTTTGATATTGGTGAGCTTAATTAGAATGAGTGCCATTCAGTTAGGCGAAAAAGATTTTGCTGGGCTGAGGCAATATAAAGAGTCTCACCGAGCACCACTTGCTTATTATATTCAAGACAAGGACATCTGGCATGAGTACGGTTTGATTTCTGCAGCGATAGGGGAGCCTCTCGGAAGACTTTACGATGTGGAATCTCTCAGTGCTTTTTTAGAGGCTGGTGGTGCGGTCATTTTCCAAGAACAGCAAGAATTGGCGGGCAACTTAGTTTGTTCTCCATGGCTGAGATTGAAACGACGTATTCGTTTTCCGATCAAAGCGTTGATGTTAGAAGGACTGCAGTTTGGGGATCCGACATTGACTCGTGAAATGAAGATCTGCGTAAAGTCGTCAAAGAATTGATAATCGACAACAAAGTGGAAAACCGTCATACTTCCTCTATGTCTTTTTTGGTCTCAATAGTAGCAGTCATATCGATCCTTTTTTCTGCGTGTTCTTCCCCTGCGGTAAAAGAGCCACCCGCGCCTGAGAAGGTCGTGAAAGTACATAAGAGAACCAATCACAGTTCAGGAACCCAAACGGGAACTTCCACTGATACGAGTACCTCCGTAAGCGAAGAGACTCAGAATGAAATCGATGATGATGATTTTGACCAAGAAATAGATCATGAAAGCTGGAAGCTCATCTCGGATGAAGAAGGAATTCAAACCTACCAAAAAGCGGATCAAAGTACTGATCGCATTTCCTTTCGTGGCGAAACGATTGTTCCGACCTCACTTTTAAGAATAGCAACAGTACTCAACAACCCAGAATTACGGAAAAAATGGATTGATTCCTTTGTAGAGGCCCACTTGATCCGCGACATCAGCAAGGTGGAGCGCGTAGAATACAATCACACTAAGGTGCCTTGGCCGTTTGAGGATCGCGACTTTGTATATAATATGAAAGCAAAAATCGCACTCAAGCCAAAAGCGATGCTTGTTTCGATGAAATCAGTTACCGATCCCAAAGAGCCACCTCATGAGGGCATTGTGCGGGGTGAGATTATTTACTCTTATTACTTTATGAAGGAACTCAGCGCAGGGCGTTCTACTAAGGTAGTGGTGGAAATGGCAGTAGACCCAAAAGGAGTCATTCCTAAATGGCTCGTAGCGATATCACAACAACGCTGGCCGCATAACACTTTAAAAAACATGAAAAATATTGCTGTAAAGACTGATTTCGTTGTGACAAAAGAGATAGAGGAATACTTTAAAACTCGGGGGAGAAAAAAATGAATTCAATGATTAAAATTGGTTTTTTATTGTTGTCGGTGACGCTTGCGACACCTGGTTTTGCAACGCAATATGTGTCTGATCCTTTGGTTGTAATCGATCCAGGTAAAGACTCACTAAAAATGTTAGAGAGAAGCTTTCCAGAATTGATTATCGATCATGTTAGTTCTTTGGGTTACGAAGTTTATGGTCCGGAGGGCTTTGATCAGCTCCTGACCAAGCTTGGTCTTAAATTTGTAGCCGTAGACAAGAGTAATGAAGTCTCATTGATTGATTATCCATCTCCTGAGGCAAGCATTCAAAGATTGATCGACCTTCAGAAAAAATATCCGAGCCTTATTACATTAATGGAAATTGGAAAATCAGGCGACGGTAGATCGTTAGTGTTTGCCAAGCTCACTGGTTCAAATACGCGATTAAAGCAAAATAAGCCTGAATTTAAATACATTGCAAATATGCACGGGGATGAAATTGTAGGCCGCGAACTCATGATAAAGCTCATTGAAGATTTAGCGAGCAATTATGGAAGAGACAACCGAATCACTCGTCTCATGGATGCCGCTCAGATTTACATTATGCCTTCAATGAATCCAGATGGTGCTTCAAGGAAAATTCGTTTTAACGCAAAAGGCGTTGATTTGAATCGTTCTTTCCCAGACTTCACCACTACTGACAACCAAAACACATGGCAGAATCGTGCAGTAGAAATTCAGGCCATTATGAAGTTTCAGGCTCAACATCACTTCAAACTTTCTGCGAATTTTCATGGCGGGGCAGAAGTGGTGAATTACCCTTGGGATGGCCAGGCCGCGCTTCACCCACTCGATAATTTAGTGAAGAAGTTAAGCTTAAACTACGCAAATCGTGTCACTTACTTGCGTGCTTCCACTGAGTTTAAAAATGGAATTACAAACGGATATCAATGGTACGAAGTAAAAGGTGGAATGCAAGACTGGAGCTATCATTGGTACAATGATCTTCAGGTCACTATTGAGCTGACTAAAACCAAATGGCCTAGCTACTCAACCATTGACCAAAGTTACGCCGCTAATCGCGATGCTCTTCTCAACTATATTGAGGATATGTTCCAATTTTAACCAATGAATGATGACAAAGCTCAGGCACAAAAAAAGATGATTGCAGTGGTGATTACCACTTACAATAATCCCAAGTCTCTTGAGCTTTGTCTGCTTTCATTAGGCAATCAAACTTACCAAAACTTTGAAGTTTTTATTGCCGACGACGGATCCAAAGATGAGACCAGAGATCTCATTCAAGCAATCAAGAATAAATTCGATTTCCAAATCTACCATTGCTGGCAACCTGACGTGGGTTACCGAAAAGCTAAAATTAACAATACGGTCTTTAGACAAATCATTCCAGGGCGTTTCCCCATCACTCTTTGTCTTGATCATGATGTGATTCTTCATCACCGCTTCGTCGAAGATCATTATCTTGCGCACGCGAAAGAAAACTTTAAGCCCCTTCTTTTTATGGGGAGGCGTGTTGATTTAAGTCCTGAACTGAGTACGCAGATTACCCCCAATAATGTTTTAGCTTTTAACCGAGGTCTCAATCTTGACTTGATTCTATCGGGTCTAAAGGGTGAAACGAAAAACGTTTTTCGCTCTTTTAGAATGACTGGTCCTGGGTGGCTGCTGACGGTGATGAAACGAGATAGAGTTTATGATCTCTTGGGTTCAAATTATTCTGTGACGACGGCCGTGTTGAATGAGGTGAATGGATATAATGAGGATTTTCACTCTTACTGGGGTGAGGATGGCGATCTATATGTACGCATTCGGAATTCGGGTGTGAAGTGTTACGGGCTCATTGGGTATGCGATTCAGTGGCACCTCTACCACAAGCGCTTGAATGAAACGCCTGAACACGTCAAATTATATCAAGATCTGCTACACAACACTGAATACAAGAAGTGTATCAACGGAATCAATAAAGTATCTTCGTGACCAAATGGGAGCCTGCTTAATTGTAGCTCGCATCCTCTTTGGTCACTTTAAAGTAAAAAAAAGGCAGACTTAAATTTAAGTCTGCCTTTTTAGATTTTTACGTAAATGCCATTGAGCTTAACTCAGCATGAGCATTTCGCGATATTTCGGAAGTGGCCAGAAATTATCGGCCACCATGTTTTCGAGCTTGTCACAATCTGCGCGAACTGAATCCATGAGAGGTTTTAAGTCAGAAGCAATTTTCTTCGCTCTTTCTTCCTCATTTTCAATGCCTTTTACCTGATCCAGTGAACGCTCAAGTTTTTTCAGTTCAGTTTGAGCACTTCCAATGACTTGATAGAGTTTTGCAAGTGGTTCAGCCTGAGGGGCTTGAAGGCCAATTGATTTCGCCGATGAAACGCCTTCCGCAAGCATGGTTGAGTATTCGTATGCAGCTGGCAGAACTTGCGTTTCAACCATAGTTTGAAGACAGTCAGCTTCGATTAATACTCGTTTGTTATAAGTCTCAATACGAATATGAAAGCGTGATGTGATCTCGCCCTCTGAAAAAACACCGAGGCCGGTGAGAAGTTTTTTAGACTTTTCACTGATAATCTGATGAAGGGCTTCGGGTGTGGTTTTCAAATGAGGAAGGCCGCGTTTTTCTGCCTCTTTTACCCATTGATCTGCATAGTTATTGCCTTCAAAGCGAATATTCTTCGTTTCTTTGATCACTTCTTTGACTACCAGAAAAATAGCTTCCTCTTTTGATTTTGAGGTCTTCATTTTTTCTTCGAGCATCGTAGTGATTTCTTCAATTCCGTCTGCAACGGCACAATTGAGGAATGTGACTGGAAGTGCACAAGATGCAGAAGCACCTACAGCGCGAAACTCAAACTTATTCCCTGTAAATGCGAAAGGAGAGGTGCGGTTTCGATCGGTGTTGTCTTTCATTACAGTTGGAAGATTGCCCACGCCCAGTTTAATGACCGCATCGGTATAGTGAAGATCCTTATGCGCATCTTTCTCAATTTCATTCAGCATATTATCAAGCATGTTTCCAAGGAACATGGAAATGATGGCAGGAGGTGCTTCGTTTGCACCCAAGCGATGATCGTTTCCTGAAGAAGCGATGGCCGCACGGAGGAGTCCTGCATGCTTATGAACGCCTTTCAGTGTGGACATGAGGATGAGAAGAAAACGGAGGTTTTGATGAGGGGTTTTGCCTGGATCAAGCAAATTAATGCCTTCAATTTCAGGTCCACCTTGTGAAACCATGAGTGACCAGTTGTTGTGCTTCCCGCTACCGTTAACGCCAGCAAATGGTTTTTCATGGAAAAGCACTTCAAAATCGTGTTTTCTTGCAATTCTGCGAAATACTTCCATGAGTACATGGTTGTGATCGACGGCAACGTTGGTCTCTTCAAAAATAGGTGCACACTCAAACTGCATTGGCGCCACTTCGTTATGGCGGGTTTTAGTAGGAACGCCTAATTTAAAAAGTTCAAATTCAACTTCTGACATGAAGGCAAGAACGCGAGGAGGGATACTTCCGAAATAGTGATCCTCAAGTTGCTGTCCTTTAGGTGGGCGAGCACCCAACAAGCTTCGTCCCGACATGACGAGATCTGGGCGAAGTGCATAGAGAGCACGATCGATTAGGAAATACTCTTGCTCAAGACCCAAGGTAGTGGTGACTGCTTTTGCGTCATGATCACCAATGAGGTGAAGTAATTTACACGCGCGTTCTGATAAAACTTGATTGCTTCTGAGAACACCGGTTTTCTCATCGAGAGCATCCCCATGATAGCTGATGAATACAGAAGGAATGCAAAGGGTGCGGGTTGATCCGCTTTCTGAGATATACATCGGAGAGGTTGGATCCCAAGCTGTGTATCCGCGGGCTTCGAAAGTGGTTCTCATTCCGCCTGATGGAAAACTGGATGCATCCGGTTCACTTTGAATGAGCTGTGATCCTGAGAAGCGTTCTATCGGTGATCCGCTGCTATCGAGAGTGAGAAAGCTATCATGTTTTTCTGCGGTGGTTCCTGTTTGCGGCTGAAACCAATGACAATAGTGAGTCACTCCGTGTTCAAGTGCCCACTCTTTTACGGCGTGTGCAACTACGTTCGCGACTTCAAGGTCTAGTTTTTTCCCGCTTTGAATTGTTTGAATGAAGCGTTTGTTAATGTCGTTTGGAAGCTTTTGCTTCATTTGCTTCAAGCCGAAAGTATTGACTCCATAAAAATCGGAAATTTTTTGTGAATTTCCTTTTTCATCTTTGGGTGGCTCTACTGATTTAGGCTTACGTGAAATTACCGTCTGAATTGCAGAAAAACGAGGTTGTGTATTGTTTGGCATGGGTTTGTCTCCTGAGCAGCATTTTTCCATTTAGCGAGCGATTAGTAAAGATTGAAAACGTAAAACAAGCTATCTAAACCGCCATTATGAAGGGAAAACTTCTTTGACGGTTTGAGTGAGATTGCTTGAAGGAATTTCTTTTCTGACGAGATCACTCCCGCATTCCAATTCTTGTATTGGTGTTTAAAAGTTGAGCCAATTGCACCATAGAGTTGCATCATTTCTTCAACCTCTCCCATCCTCACTCCATAGGGCGGGTTGGTCACGATGAGGCCCTTGGGTGCAAATGGAATTGATTTCTCAAATGCGCCGATCTTGAGTTTTATGACCTGCGACAGGTTCGCATTTTCAATATTTTGCTGAGCAACATTAATGGCGGCTGCGTCAATGTCGGAACCTACCATCATAGGCAGCTCATCCGGATCGGTGATGATGTTCTCCCGTAGTTCGTTATGAATTTTTTCGAATAAGTTTGGTTGATGGTCCTTCCAAGAATAAAAGCCAAAACCCTGGCGGAATAAACCAGGAGGAGTGCGGGTTGCCATCATGGCAGCTTCAATTAGGATAGTACCCGAACCGCAAAAAGGATCGTAGAATGCCTCTTTCGTTTTTATCTTTTCATGCCAACCCGCCAAATAGAGTAGACCCGCAGCAAGGTTTTCCTTCAACGGTGCCTCAAGGGTTTCTGATCTGTAGCCCCGTTGATGTAAACTTTTCCCTGAAAGATCCAGATAGATTTTTAGAATTTGATCGTGAAGATGAAGCCTAATCGTGATGTCTGGATCTTTACGATCGACATTCGGTCTTTCATTGAAACGTTTTCTAAAATGGTCGGCGATCGCATCTTTGGCTTTGAGCGCCATATACTGCGGATTCAAAATCTCTTTTCTCTCTTCTGTGTGTGTTTCAGTAAGATAGACGGCAAAAGTGGAGGTGGGTTCAAAAACTTTGTACCATTCCACAGTGCTCACGGCCTGATAAAGTTCATCTGGATGAGAAACACGCTTTGTTTCTTGCAGTAAGAGTAGCACGCGAGATGCGGTTCTCAGTGAAAGACACGCAGTATAAGCAGTGGCAAGGTCCCCTTCGAATTCAATTCCTCCCACGTAAACGTTTCTGATGATCATGCCCAGTGCCTTCAATTCAATTTTGAGCACCTCTTCCAAACCACCTGGGCACATTGCAAAGAGTCGATACAAAGTATTGGCTTTTTTTCTAATAATTACTTTGCTCATAAGGAGTGACCTGGTGTGGGGGTAGGGGTGACTGAAGACGCGGGTGAAGCGGATGTGTCGAGTTTGGGTGGAAGAGTGTAGTAGGGAACGGGAGGTTTTTTCACCCCGCAACTTACCAGAATGAGAAATCCAAAAATAATGAAAGAAAAGTTTTTTAATTTTACCATTTGATCGCTAACCCTACCATAGTTCTATCGAGACCCAGGTCCACGCGAAGGTACCACTGTGGGCCAAGATTGAACATCACTCCTATGCCTGTATTTGCTTGAGGCCCATGCACGTCATTGTAAGTTTGTTTGTTTGCCCCTGCAGAATCCACGTTTTGCATCGAAGCGATGAAATTGTATTGCAGGCCTAGATAGCCGTGCACCGCAAAGGACGGCGAGATGTGAATGGCATAGCGAAGTTCAGTGCTCAGAGGAATCATGGTGTACTGATCATTTACCAGGTCGATGTTCACGAGCCGGTAATATTGGAGTCCAAAATCAATCGATAAATCGTCTTGCGACGTTTTTGATTGAAACCAAATGTCGCGATTTAAAACATGCGAGTAAAAAATGTCAAATCCACTCAAACTTACGCTATTAAGTGAAAAGTTAGACATGTTCTTGAAGTAACCTACGCCAAAACCCAACATATTGTCATAGTGATCAAAACGGGATGATTCTTCGACTTCAAAAGGATGGTGAGGGGAGCCGTTCTCGTCCTCATCTTCGTCTGAAGTGGTCGCGTCTGGGCCTTTATTTAAGTTCTGGGAATTGCCTTCATCAAGATCTTGGTCAAATTCTTCAACGTCAAGCGAAGAATCAGTAGTGGGAGGCGCCGTCTGCTTGGCGGGCTCTACTCCTTCGGCGGGTGTTGGGGATGGCGCAATTTCCGTCACTGTTGTTTCAGATGATTCAACTGGATTCGGAGGGGATGCGCGAACGGGGGCGGCTAATTTTTTCGCTGGGGCTTGATGAGGTTCATCTTGTTCTGGTGCACTTAAAAGATCTGCAACCTTTTCAATCGAAAAGTATTTCTGATTGATTTTGAGCTCACCTGTTTGATCATAACGCCTAATTTTTTTGCCAATATATTCAGACTTATTCAGGTCCGATCGTAAAACTCTGAAGGCCATGGCGGGCTTATCGTGATCTTGAATCAAAACCAGATTTCCCGTTTTGGGTAATCGATTTTCGTCAACTTTAAATAGATACACACGTCCCGATTGGCTCTTCTGGATCGGAATCGAATCAAATTGATGAGCTTCAATCTGAGGAAGCGTTTCGGCATGAGCTGAAACGCAAAGGAGGGACATGAAAAACAAGCTTTGACGAACAAAGTGTTTTAACTTCACCTGTATACAGTAACACAGGTTTTCATTTTTAATTAAAACCTGTGTTACTGTATATAAGGAATAAATCAAATTTATGCACAAGCAAGTCTCTGGCTTACTGATTTTGGCTTTCATGTTTTGTTCAATCTCTTCGCTTCCTCAGGCTTCGGGCGACGAAGTGTCAGAGTATTTGCAAAATAAAGACTGGCCAGCCATCGTGCTGCTGCTAAAACCGAAGCAGGGTCAAAATTTTGAACAAGATGTAATTTTAGCCAAAGCCCTCTTTTCGCTCGAGAGGCGCAATGAGGCATTAAAAGTTCTGGAATCGATTGAACGGCCAGAAAAGTTGAACATCGAAAAACTGGTGAATCTCTTTTCCACTCAATTTTTCAATCAAGATACTTCGCGTCTCTATTATGACGCTGTTAATTTACTTGGCAGTCAAAAATGGGCCGAGTCTAAGGAAAAGCTCGATCAAGCCAACGTAAAGGAGCCCGGAAATAGTCTTGTGCTTCAACGCTTACTTCAAGTGGAGCTCATTTTGGATCAAAAAGAGCTTTTTCAGGAACATTTAAAGCTAGCGCTCGATTTAAACCCCTATGCGAAGGAAATAAAAGTATTCCAAGCCAGGTCTTTAACGCTTCAGAAAGAATATCAAACCGCTTATAAAGTTTTTCAAAGCATAAAAAATTTATACCAAGAGAACGAGCTAATCTATGTTTGGTACTTAGATGCGCTTCTGGGGCTCGACAAGAATTCGGAAATTTCGGTGCTTCAAGGAAAGCTCATTAAGAATCATCCGCAATGGCTTTATGCGCTCAGTTGGTTTCTGAATAAGGGCAGCTTAAATGATAAAGATCGCAAAACTTTTTTGGGAATGCTGCAAAAGGGGTTAAAGGAACCTGAGAAGTATAGGTCATTTCTGTTGGCAGAAGCTAAACATACTGAATTTCAGTGGGTTGGATTTTATACGCCAGAAACAGTTACTGCTGATCTAGAAAGATCGTTGAAGAAAGCTCCTTGAGTGCAATATCTCTATTGAAGGAATTGTGTGGGAGCACTGCTTGGTCTCACCATGCGGTGTCCATGTCCGAGCTCTCGTTCTGCTGATTCTTGGCAGTTCAAGCAAAGGGAGGCATCAGGACGGACGCGAAGTCTTTTGACAGGGATTTCATCATCACACTCTTCGCACACGCCAAAAGTTCCAGCTTCAATGCGCTGAAGTGCTGAGTCGATTTGAATGAGTTCCACTTTCCAGTGTTGGCTCATGCGTTCTTTATTAAACCATGATTCTTCAACTTCAGATCGATCCATGACATCAGTAAGGGAGGCATCTCTTTCAACATCAGTCTGTTTATTCATCGCCTGCATGTTGCTGAGGGTGCCTTTTTTATCGAGTAATTCTTGTTTTAACTGCTGAATGGTCTTTGTATTCATGGGATCCCCTTTTAAAAATTGCGGACGCCTTTTGTACAGGCGACCATGATCAAAGTCAATGTTTGAATAAAGATGCAATGCAGAATGCAAATCTTTTCCATTTTTTTACAGCCTCGACTGGACATCTCAAAATTTACGACCTATGAACGAGTAATGTCAGTGGGTAGCCAAAAAATCTTTATCGCCGTTGCAGGGAATATTGGGACCGGAAAAACAACACTTACGCAGATGCTCGCCAATCACTTCAAATGGGATGCGCATTTCGAGTCAGTGAGCGACAATCCCTACCTTTCAGACTTTTATAATGACATGAAGCGCTGGAGTTTTCCGCTTCAAATCTATTTCATGACTCACAGAGTTAAGTCACATCAAACAATCACTGAAGGGTCCTCAACTGCGATCCAAGACCGTACGATCTATGAGGATGCCAATATTTTTGCGCGCAATTTATTTGAGCAAGGTCTCATGGAAGAGCGTGACTACCAAAATTACCTAAAAGTATACCAGGTGGTCACTGACGCGCTGCAGCCGCCAGACCTCATGATTTATCTCCGTAAATCACTTCCTAAGCTAAAAGAGCAAATTAAAAAGCGGGGTCGTGACTATGAGCAAGATATGCCAGCCGATTACCTTTCTAATCTTAACCGTTATTATGATGAGTGGATTGGCTCCTATACTATTGGAAAAACCTTGGTAATTGAGAGTGATAACCTTGATTTTGTTGCAAATAGTCAGGATTTTGACCTGATTTGTAAGCGGGTAGTCAATTCTTTAGATCAGCGCGATTTATTCAACCTATCTTAATTTACTCACTTTTCCCTGAGATAAGCTTAAAGAAATATCCGTAATTCTCCGAGACGACTTCTGGAGGCCAATTATGGACCAAAATTTTAAACATAAAGTGAAGCTGAGCGTATTCGTTCTATCGTTGATGATGGTAACCGCGTGTTCGTCATCAAAGGTAGAAGAAGGTGATGCAGCTGCACCGCCGGAAACAGTAGGAGATGCTTCGCCCGTTCAAGCATCAACTGATGCAGTTCCAGCAGGTGACCCAGCAGTGGCACCACCAGCGGAAGACCCTGCTGCAGTTGCGGGGACTTCGCCCGGTAAAAGTCCAGATTCTTTAGCAGCAAACCCAGAAGCGGCCATGCCAGCAGCGGAACCAAGTGTGGTGGGAAGTAATGAACCTTCACTCGATACCAGCATGGCAGCAGCACCAGTAACGGAAGCAACACCAATAACCGATGCAGCGCCTGCTGCGGGTTCAGAGGTTGCAACGATTGCTGATCCAGCTCCGGTTTCAGATTCAAGTCCGATGGTCGCAGAACCTTCTGCTAAAAAGAAAAAACATCAAAAGA
>CAIMWN010000034.1 GCA_903845155.1 Oligoflexia bacterium | reverse complement strand
TTGAAGTTGATGTGCAGCGAAGTTTTGCTATTCTGATTCTTATTAGCAACATTGGACCTTGCATTGTAAATTTCACCTCTTCCAAGAAAAAAATCACCACATTGAGAATGTCCCTTTGTTGATCTTAAACTTCCATTTAAAATCCAAAGTGAACCAACACCTTTAACATGGCGAATATCTTCAACTCCTGTTTTTTGTCGACGTTCTGCTATTCGATGAAAATAAACTTGACCTTCAATATCAGAAAGCACTTTTTTTGTCATCGTAGGGGTTTCATTCGTCCCAGAAGTCCTTGTTTCAGTGCTATCTTGTGAGGACTGTGCTAAGTCTACGTGCGGGCTTCGCCCCTCCAGAGGATTAGGGGGAGCTTGCGTTAGTGTAGCTCCGCCAAAACTGGCCTGCGCGTAGCCTTCCCCCAGCGCACTGTTCTCACCTAGAGATGCTTTTGCTTGCATAAGATAGGAGATTTCAGCACATAAAGAATTTTTTTCAATTTTTTGTCCTGGGTAAACAAAAAGAAGACTATAGGCTGGAATAGATAAATATGATTCTTCTCCAGCGAGAACCTTCGAACTCTGTAGCGCAGGCTTCGCCGAGCAAAGCTCCGCTGCAGCGGAGGTAAACTCTACCTCCTTGGATCTTGTAATTTTTAATTGAATTTTTTCAAAACTAAAAAATGCTGTTTGACCCAGGGAAGTACGTATTTTTTTACCTTGGGGGAATCGAACCGGGGCTGGTGAAGTCGAAGCTGATTCATGGACATAGACTTCGCTTGGTTGGTTGGGAAATATTGACTTTACCGCAAATGTAGGCGTTAGTAGAGGCGAAGCCTGCGCTCCGCTCTGCATAGGCATGGCGCGGGCTTCGCGTAGGCTTTGCCTCTGCGAAGCTCCGCTGCCAAAACTGGCGTGCGCAGGACCAGAGCGTAGCTGCATCTCTGCAAATCCGCGGCCTTTACCTTGAGCCAAGTCTGCCATATTTGCAAAAGATATAATTCCATCATGAGGAGCAAAAAGTTTTGCATCTGTGCCCCCAGCAAAAATACCCCCTGTATGAAAAGTTCGCATAGTTAATTGGGTTCCAGGTTCCCCAATGGACTGAGCAGCTAAAATACCAACAGCTTCTCCTAGGGAAACTAAGCGACCGTGAGCTAAACTCCACCCATAACAAAGCTGACAAATATCTTCAGTGTGACCTCCATTCATCCTTGAAGTTTGACATGTAAGAGGCGACCGGATATCTAAACTTGAACGAAGTTTTGCCTTTAAGAAACTGCTACTTTTTGTAATCGTGTTATCGTTGCGGCGTATGATTTCATAAGCCAAGGCTGGAGAAATTTCTTCATTGGTTTTTGCACATACACGACCAAGAATACGTTTTTCAAGGGATTGCATCACCTGATTAGAATCTGGAGCTTTTAAAGCATAAATTGTAAAAGCTTCTTTTGTACCACAATCCATTGTTCCAATCATAATACCATGAGCCACATCTACAAGTCTTCGAGTCAGATAACCAGAATCTGCTGTGCGAAGAGCTGTATCAATTAACCCTTTGCGCGCTCCATAACATGAAATAACATATTCTGTAATCGTTAAACCTTCACGAAAATTTTTTCGAATCGGAAAATCAATAATTCCTCCAGCTGAATCTGACATAAGTCCTCGCATACCTACGAGTTGACGCACTTGAGAAATATTGCCTCGAGCTCCTGAAAAAGCCATCATATAAAGCGGATTAAATAAATCCGTTAATTGAAAATGAGCAATAACTTCTTCTTTCAATTTTTCACTTGCAGTTGTCCAAATATCAATAACAGCTTGATAACGCTCAATAGCTGTCATACGCCCGTGTCGATAGAAACGTTCTGTATGACTAATTTGTTTTTCTGCTTGATCAAGAATAAAATTTTTACGGGGGGGAATTTTTAAATCATCAAATCCAAGTGAAATCCCAGCTTCTGTTGCATAATGAAAGCCAACAGATTTTAATTCTTCCAAAAATGCGCTTGTCCGACTTGGCCCATAATTATCTAAAAACCAAGACAAAATTTTTTTTGTTGTTTTCTTATCAAGATTTTGATTATAGTACATTTGAAGGTCCTGCGTTACCGGGAGATTTTGTGGGTCGGCTATACCGAAATTATTATTTGTTTTTGGAAGATGCATAGAGATGTTTATTTATGTCATCATAATAGCTCCTACGCTTACGCGTAGGCGGGTAGGGGAGACCAGAACAGGGGTATAGCGAGGCGCAGCTCCGCTCTGCAGGGGCATCTAACGCCCTGCCATGCTACACCCTACGCTTACGCGTAGGCGGCTCGCCTTCGCGTAATTGCACCACGTTAACGCATTAGTTTCGGTCTTAGTTAGGGCCAATATATAGAGCAGGGGCAAAGCCCGCGCTACCGGCTACTTGATTGACTTGGTAATACAAAAAGCCCATCCCAACCGAGAAGACTAGGATAAGTTAAACGAAATTCTGGATGAAAATAAACACTTAAACACAAAGATTGTAATTCATGAACTAATACACGGAAAGACTCTGGTACTGTTGTAGGTTGAGAAACTTGATTAGGTATAGGCTTCGCCTCGGTTCCGCTGCCATAACTGACCTCAATGTGGCCCTGCCCTTCGGTTCTGGCTGCGGAACGTACGTCTATCTTATCCGTTAATTTATTATGAAATCTCTGTTCTGGGGCCCTTCCGAGACTTTTTCTTTTCATTACATGAAAAAGAAAAGTG
>CAIMWN010000033.1 GCA_903845155.1 Oligoflexia bacterium | reverse complement strand
GGTGAAAAAGCCGGCGACGTTCGCGATTCCTCTCTTCGTGCAGCTTCAGGTGTTTATGGTACGATCATTAACGCGCAAGTTTTTGCTCGTGAAGGAACGGACTTAGATGAACGCTCAAAACAAATCTTAGAAGATTCAATTGCTAAAATTCGTCGTGATGAAAAGATCGAGATCGATGCAATCAAGCGCACCACTTACGAGCGCGTAGCAAAAGCTCTTAACGGAGCTTCGACTACTGGAAAACTCCTTTCTGAAGATGGTTCAGAAGAGCTTCTCTCAAAAGGACAAAAACTTGATCTTCATTCATTAGAGAAAATTCCATTCGAACTTCTCGGCTTCATTCCGGTGAAGAGTGATCTTGAACAAGAAATCACTAACTTAGTGAAGTCTTCGAAAAATCGCGTTGAGTCAGTTCGTTTTGTATTCAAAGAAAAAGTTGAAAAATTGAAACGCGGTGATGAACTTGCGCCAGGCGTGATTAAAATGGTGAAAGTCCAAATCGCGATTAAACGTAAGCTCCAAGTCGGCGATAAAATGGCCGGACGTCACGGAAACAAAGGGGTTATCTCTAGAATCATGCCTATGGAAGACATGCCGTTTACGGCAGATGGTCGCCCGGTAGATTTAGTGTTGAATCCACTTGGGGTTCCTTCGCGGATGAATATTGGACAGCTTCTTGAAGTGACCTTGGGTTGGGCTGCTAAAGGACTAGGCGATAAAATCTCCTACTACATGGAGCAATTCAAAGTAGATAATATTCGTAAGCTTTTAAAAGAAGCATACCCTGAGAAATCAGTTCATGATTATCTGGCAAAGGCTTCTGACGACGATGTGATGAAAATGGCGACTCATCTTAAAGATGGTTTCCACTTCGCTTCTCCAGTATTCGATGGAGCGGCTGAGGCAGACATTGAGAAAATGCTGAAACTAGCAGAACTTCCAACTATGGGTAAGACTACCCTTTATGATGGTGTGAGCGGCGAGCCGTTCGCAGAGGAAGTGACTGTTGGAGTAATGTATATTCTTAAACTCCATCACTTAGTTGAAGAGAAAATTCACGCCCGTAGCATTGGACCTTACAGCTTAGTGACTCAACAGCCACTTGGCGGTAAAGCTCAATTCGGAGGCCAGCGTTTAGGAGAGATGGAAGTGTGGGCACTCGAAGCTTACGGTGCCGCCTATGCTCTTCAAGAGTTCTTAACAGTGAAGTCGGACGACGTAACAGGTCGTAACCGTATGTATGAGGCGATTGTGAAGGGTGAACAGCTCCTTGAGCCAGGTCTTCCTGAATCATTCAACGTATTGGTGAAGGAACTTCAATCACTCGCGCTTAATGTTGAGTTAATTGAAGAAGAAGACACTAAAGAATTAAAAGCAGACCACCTTTAACAAATTATAACGAATCAGTTGCGCCGGGGCGAAATCGCCTCGGTGTAATTTTAAAAACGTAATTTTAAGTTTAGATACAAAGCAAAAGAGGGCACGAAACGATGAAAGATTTATTAAATTTTTTCGACAAACCGAAAGATCCATTAAGTTTTAAAGGAATTCGAATTTCCTTAGCTTCACCTGAAAAAATCCGTGAGTGGAGTTTCGGGGAAGTCAAGAAACCAGAAACTATTAACTATCGTACATTCAAGCCTGAGCGCGATGGTTTGTTTTGTGCAAAAATTTTTGGACCAGTAAAAGATTACGAATGTAACTGCGGTAAGTATAAACGCATGAAACACCGTGGTGTGGTTTGCGAAAAGTGCGGTGTTGAAGTAATTCAATCAAAAGTTCGCCGTGAACGCTTAGGCCACATAGAGCTTGCTTGCCCAGTAGCTCACATTTGGTTTTTACGCTCACTTCCATCACGTATGGGTGCACTCCTTGATTTCACTTTGAAAGATCTTGAAAAAGTTCTTTATTGTGAGTCTTACGTTATGGTTGACCAAGGTAACTCTGATGTTGAAGCGGGAACTGTTCTTTCTGAAGAAAAACATGCTCAGTTGCTTAAAGACGGTGTTGCGTTTACTGCCGGAATGGGCGGAGAAGCAATTCGTGAGTTATTGAAAAAGATCGACATTGAACTTCTTTCCCGTACGCTTCGCCGTGACTTAAAAGCGGTAGTTTCAGAAGCTCAAAAAACTAAACTTACAAAACGTTTGACTGTAGTAGAAGCATTCAAAACCAGCCAAACCAATAAGCCAGATTGGATGATGTTGGACGTAATTCCGGTGATTCCACCAGAACTTCGCCCACTCGTACCACTTGATGGTGGCCGTTTTGCTACTTCTGACTTGAACGACCTTTATCGCCGTGTCATCAATCGTAATAACCGTCTTCGCCGTCTCGTGGAACTTAACGCTCCAGACATCATCATCCGAAACGAGAAGCGCATGCTTCAGGAATCAGTAGATGCATTGTTTGATAACGGTCGTCGCGGAAAAGTATTCACTGGTCCAAATAAACGTCCACTTCGCTCACTTTCTGACATGCTCAAAGGTAAGCAAGGTCGTTTCCGTCAAAACTTACTTGGAAAACGCGTAGATTATTCTGGACGTTCGGTGATCGTAGTTGGTCCTGAACTCCGTTTACATCAATGCGGTCTTCCAAAAGTAATGGCGCTCGAGTTATTTAAGCCATTCATTTATAACAAGCTCATCGAGTACGGTTATGTCACTACCATTAAGTCTGCGAAGAAAATGGTGGAACAAACGAAGCAAGAAGTTTGGGATATCTTAGAAGAAGTAGTTAAAGAGCATCCAGTACTTCTCAATCGTGCGCCGACCCTTCACAGACTTGGGATTCAAGCATTTGAACCATTATTGATTGAAGGAAAAGCAATTCAACTTCATCCGCTTGTTTGTACGGCATTCAATGCCGACTTCGATGGTGACCAAATGGCGGTTCACGTTCCATTGTCAATTGAAGCTCAAATTGAAGCCCGCGTATTGATGATGTCGACCAATAACATCCTTTCACCTGCTCACGGAAAGCCAATCATTGTTCCATCCCAAGATATCGTTCTTGGAATGTACTACATGACTCGCGAACGTCCGTTTGCTCGCGGTGAGGGGAAGATTTTCTCTAATCCTACCGAAGTGCGTTTTGCATTCGATTCAGGAGTAGTGGATCTTCAGGCTAAAGTGAAATGTCGTATTAACGGCATTATTGAAGCTACGACAGTAGGTCGTGCGCTTTTATCTGAAATTGTTCCGGTCGAAATTGAATTCAGACTCTATAATAAAGTTCTTGGTAAAAAAGAATTGGCAGAATTAATTGATATTTGTTTCCGTAGAACTGGAAACAAAAAGACAGTTATTCTAGCCGATCAAATTATGCAGACGGGTTTCCGTCAAGCGATGAAAGCCGGTATTTCAATCTCCATCCATGACATGATCATTCCACAAGAGAAAAAAGCTCTCATTGAAGTGGCCTATGGACAGGTTCAAGAAATTGAAAACCAATACGTTGAAGGTCTCATTACTGATGGTGAGCGCTACAACAAAGTGATCGATATTTGGGCACAAACCGGTGAACAAGTAACGACTGCGATGATGAAGCACATCTCTACTCAAACTTTCCATGCGCCAGAAGGCTGGGCGGGAAAAGAGAAGACTTTGACTGGTCCTGCATTTAATTCTATTTTCATTATGGCGGATTCAGGAGCACGGGGATCGAATGCTCAGATTCGTCAGCTCGCAGGAATGCGCGGATTGATGGCTAAACCAAGTGGTGAAATCATCGAGACTCCAATTATCGCGAACTTCCGCGAAGGTCTCTCGGTACTCCAATACTTCGTATCTACCCATGGTGCTCGTAAGGGTCTCGCGGATACAGCTCTTAAAACTGCCAACTCAGGATACTTGACTCGTCGTCTCGTCGATGTCGCACAAGATGTAATTGTGACTGAACCTGATTGTGGAACCAAAGATGGAATTATGATGACTCCGCTTATCGAAGGCGGAGAAGTGATCGAAGCATTAAGTGTACGGGTATTAGGACGTACGATTCTTGAAGATATTCTTGATCCAGTCAGCGGAGACGTCCTCTTTAAAGATGGCTACCTACTGGATGAAGATAGTGTGAAAGCAATTGACCTGGCTGGAGTGGATAAAGTGTTCATCCGTTCAGTACTCACTTGCCAAGCACGCCACGGAATTTGTGCTTCTTGTTACGGACGCGATCTAGCGCGTGGTCGCATCGTGAATAACGGTGAGGCTGTGGGTGTAATTGCAGCTCAATCAATCGGTGAGCCGGGTACTCAGTTAACAATGCGTACCTTCCACATCGGAGGAGCTGCATCAAGGTCAGCGGAACAATCAACCCTACAGGCTAAAACTAAGGGAACAGTTAAATTCCACAACGTGATTACAGTGAAAAATCGTGAAGGTCTCACTATTATCATGAGCAGAAACGGTGAACTTACCGTCGTAGATGCAAACGGACGCGAACGCGAACGTTATTCAGTAGTTTACGGTGCGAAATTAATGTTAATTGAAGGCGCAGCGGTTGAGCGCGGAACTATGATTGCTGAATGGGATCCATATTCCACTCCGATCATTTCTGAGGTTCAAGGTAAACTCGTGTATGAAGATCTTGAAGAAGGTCTCACCATGCAAGAGCAGTTCGATGCTGTTACTGGTCTCTCGCACAAAGTAATCATCGAATCTAAAACTGATAAGCGTCCTAAAGTTCTCATTACTGATCCAAGTGGTAATGTAGTTCAAGTGACTGGCTCACAACGGATGGGTCGGTATAACCTTCCAATGGGTTCAAACTTGATTGTGGCGGATAACGCCGACATCATGCCGGGTGACTTGATTGCGAAAATTCACCGTGAAACTTCAAAGACAAAAGATATTACCGGGGGTCTTCCACGGGTTGCGGAGCTTTTCGAAGCACGTAAACCAAAAGATGCTTCTGTGGTTTCTGAAATCGACGGTATCGTTTCTTTCGGTAAAGACACCAAAGGAAAACGTAAAGTAATCGTATCTCCGGATGGAACAGGCGATAATACTGGCGAACCACGCGAATACTTAATCGGTAAAGGACGACATTTGTCGGTCAATGAAGGGGATTATGTTAAAGCCGGTGATCCACTTGTGGATGGCCCAATTAATCCGCACGACGTATTGCGCGTACTGGGTGATAAGTCCCTGGCGAAATACTTAGTGGACGAAGTCCAAGAAGTTTATCGTCTACAAGGTGTGAAGATTAACGATAAGCACATTGAAGTAATCGTTCGCCAAATGCTTCGTAAAGTGAAAGTTCTCGACAACGGTGACACCAGATTCCTATCTGGCGAATCAGTTGAACGTTTCATGTACGAAGAAGAGAATCGTAAGACGCTTGCGAACGGAGGACAGGCAGCAACTTCTGAGCCTATCCTTCTCGGTATCACTAAAGCTTCCCTCACTACTGAGAGCTTTATTTCTGCAGCTTCATTCCAAGAGACCACTAAGGTTCTTACTGAAGCGGCAATTACCGGTAAAGTCGATTACTTAAAAGGTCTGAAAGAGAACGTGATTATGGGTCGTTTGGTTCCTGCGGGAACGGGTCTTGCGAAATACCGTAACCTCGTTGCTAAAGTAACTGAAAATACCGTGGATACCGCTCCAACGAACGAAGCAGAAACTGCTTCACTTCGAACTATGTAATTTCAAACCGAGTTTTAGGTGGATTTTTCATCTAAAACTCGGTATAAAAATAAAATCAGTTTTTAGGGCGATTAGCTCAGTTGGTAGAGCAGGATGTTTACACCGTCAAGGTCGGGAGTTCGAGCCTCTCATCGCCCACCAACTTTAAAAATGCCTTTTCTTCGCAAGAAGAGGGGCTTTTTTATTTTCACCGCATCCAAAAATTTTATACTTCTTTACGCTTCTTGCACATCCGTAACTCCACCCTAACTCCAATAAAAAAAACATGGGGATATTGTATTTGTCAAGTTATGCCCTATGCGAATGCCCGGTCTTATTTGATTTTTAATAGTTTAGAATTAAAAGTTCGGAGACATTACGTTCTTGAGATTTTAAATTAATCTCTCTTCTCGCGTTGACTTGAACCTTCCGATATTTTTTATATAAATCTCGAATAAACGGCGTATCACTATTACTCATCGCCCATTTTACATTCCGTTCGGAAAGTTCATTGCAAAGAGCCGCAAGACGGACTTGATCTTTTTCTCTAAATTGTCCAGCAGTATAGCGGTTGAAGTCTGCAAAGCCGCCAAGCTTGTAGTAGGGCGGATCAAAGTAACAAAAGTCACCTTCACTTATTCCTACAACTGCAGCTTCGTAGTCACCCCGAAGTATAGTTGTTCCAGATAGCGCGGTAGCAGCAGCAGAGAGGTTTGCGGGATCGTAGTAACGACGATCGTAAGCACCGTAAGGTACGTTAAAATGGCCTTGGCGATTTACTCGAAATAAGCCGCGGAAACATGTCTTGTTTAAATAAATAAAATGAGCAGCACGTTCGATTTTATTTAAGGACTTTGGGGCAATAGCGCGAACGCGAAGAAAATCGTTTTTAGTATTGGGTAGTGTATCAAGAGTAGCTGCTACTTTTTTCCAATCATCACGAATAGCTTCATATGTGTCGATAAGCCATTCATTTTGGTCTGAGATAATTGACACTGGATGTTCAGTTGCAAAAAAAACAGCTCCCCCACCAATAAAGGGCTCATAATATCTGGAAAAAGACTTTGGGAAATGAGGAATTAATTGGCTAACGAGAGCCTGTTTACCCCCGGCCCACTTAATGAAAGGGTCAGCCTTTTTTGGAGCAACGATTGTTGTTTCAATTTTGAAGTCGAACTCAGGTTGCATGTTTAAATTGATACTCATAGGCTGTAGACTTATAAGTAGCATTGTAACATATTGGTGTCAATGCCACAAGTTAAGACCCCAGAGTGCATTCACTTTGGGACTCGGTTACGCGAGCTTCGCAAACAAAAAGGTTTTTCCCAGGAAGGATTCGCTGACTATGCTGAGATGCATAGAACGTACCTGGGTGGTCTAGAGCGTGGAGAGAGAAATCCAACACTCACGGTAATGGTAAAAATAGCTTCTTCTTTGGGTGTTTCACTCTCCAAACTCGTTCAGGGTGTAGGAGTAGAAAAGTGAGCGATCAATTTTACGATTTTAAGGACACAGTGTCTTTTCGTTTCTCTGCTCTTTTATGCCAAATAATTAAAAAATTCTGTTCGATGTTCGGACGAGTTGACCATTTTTTGGAGTCTATGAAACCGCCCCCAATTTTTGAAGGTGTTCAATGAACGGTGATCTTGAAATAGAGGCATGGAGAAAGCTTGGATGGAAAAATCCATTTTGGGAGCTTTTACGATTTTATTGCTCACTTCGTGGCACTGAACAGAAAGCGTTTTTGTTGGAGCTTTCTACGGCAAAAAAAAGCGATTCAAGATGGTGGGATTTATTAAATATTAGCGATGATGCAGCAAAATTAATTGTAAAGTATGGTTCACACCGAGAACAGTTACTAAAAAGAGCACTAGATTCACTGAGAACTGAGGAACAAGCGAAGGCTTATTGTAAGTCCGAATCAATTGAATGGGAAATAACGAAGACCAAAAGCAAGGATCATCACCAATCTTCAAAAACGTTGATTGCGACGGTTGGTACTATTGCGCAGAGAGTGTGTGTTAACTTTAAAGAGACTGTTGATGGTAATCCACAGAGAAGATGTGTTTGGTGTATTGATAATCACTTACACGTTACCGCCAGAAATCTTGATGGAGCAATTCCGGCATTGCGTGATCCTTACATCGTTTGGGAAATTAAAGAATATTGGGGCAAAACAAGTGGCGGCAGTAAAATGAGTGATGCTGTCTATGAATGTCATTTGGTTGGTCGTGAAATTCGAGAGTTTGAAGAAAAATCTAAACATAAAATTAGTCATATTGTCTTTCTTGATGGGAAGGATCAATGGAATGCTCGCAAATCTGATCTTGCTCGTTTTATTGACCTGCATAATCAAGGTTTGATTGATCATCTTTTTATAGGAAAAAGTGTTGAAGATGAATGGGAACCAACGCTTACGAAACTATTGAGAGCTAGAAAAGACTGTTAATTTCGAATCAGTTTTCCGGAATCCAGCCATAATAAGGAAATCCCAAAATCATACTCTCTAGAATATCGGGTTTGCTCTTTGATTGTTTCTTCAGCAAGCCAACTCGGTAGATTCAGCCAAGCTGTTGCATCTATTGATTGCATTGTTCCACTGTCGCTCGAATTTACTGCGTCGTGCGCAAGTGTGTAAGAGCTTAATTTTCCTGATGGTATAAAGTAATTTTGCTCGATAAATAGCTTTGACCTTGCCGACCACAAGTAACCATTCGATTTATTGTACGCAACGATTGCAACAGCTTCCTTGGTTAAAGCTGTAAATCTAATAGCTGCTGCCGTTGTAGAAGCTCCAAACGTCTCCGAGATTCCATCAATTAAGGAAAAGTTGGGTCTTTTATCTTTTATTGTAGGAGTTACGAGAAAGTCTGGCATTAATAGTTCTGAAGAAAACTCATTTGCGTCACTTTCGCGGGCATAGTTCTCTTGTTTTGAGAACCAACAGCGCATTTCGTTTTGTCCGCAAATCAGTGCCGAGCTAATATCCTTGTGAAGAAGGAAGTGCCCAAGTTCATGAGCGATAGAAAATCGACTTTTTGGTTTTCCTTTGTCGCTTGCAGCAATAGAAATAATTCCGGTTTCACCGGTCATCGTAAGCCGTGCGTCTGCGCCAGACATGGGGACGTACCGAACAGGCGCACCTAATTCCCAACAGATTTCTTCTAAGTGACTGAGTATTTCGGGCGAGTCTATCTGAAAGCGGTCGATGACTTGTTTAGCCTTTGTCTTCGCCAGAGCCATCTGGTGGAGTTCCCTTCTGCTTGTTAAGCGATTTTAAAAGTTCTTGGTCCTCTAGGATTGAACGTAATTCGTCTTCAGAAAGGTCTTCGGGTTTTTTGTTACGGAATTGGTGTTGAAATGTTAAACCGCCTAGTGATTCCTTTTTGAACTCAGCAAGCAGCTCTACTCGTGAAAGTTTAGAGTATTTCTCAATTAATGAACTCTTGAGTTGTTCGTTAAATTTTGAAATCTCTCCCTTTGCTTTATTGATCCAAGAATGAGCTTGGGCGGAGTTTGCTCTTTTCAAAATTAAAGACAGGCCATCATCAAACCTTTTGAGACTCTCGTCTGAAGAGTAAAAGGCATTATTATTTTCGTCGTGAATGAAATCGACAAGTTTTTTTAGTGGGATTTTATTTTTCTTATTATTGCTCATTAGTCATTCTCCCGATTACTTTTTCTTTTACCATTATGGCTGCGGTTCGAATTCTTTTCACAGCGTTTCTAACTGTTTCAATTTTCATTCCTGTTTGTTCGGCGATGATTTGATGTTTCGGTATTCCGTCACCTTTTGCTTGTTCCTCAAAACTCATGAGTACTAATGTAGCTTCCTCGTCTTTTCGTTCGTTTAAAACTGCGTAAACTTCAAGTAGGTAAATATCGAGCAGTTCTGCGTCATCGGGCGCTGCTTGCAGTGACTGAAATGCATCTTCTGGTGTTTGTCTTGAAGGAGCGGCTTCATCAATCGAAGATTGAAAGATTTCGGCAGCGGTTTCTTCATCAACGCTTGCAGAGTAGTTAGTAGAAAGATGTTCCTTCTTATTAATCAAGTTACTAATCTCGCTGTCGACGGCATCTTTAAGGTGGTCAATTAATTCAGGGTTGAGTTGCCGATTCCATTTTCTGCTTCCCGTCCCTTCCGTTCCAGTGCAAATCCATTCGAGGGTCTTTTGGATTGCTATAAGTGCAATGTCGGCGGGTTCCTTTCCTTCGGGTAGTTCGCTGACGGACCTAATAGACTTATTAAAACATTTCATCTCCGCGTAGCGGATTAAAGCCGTCCTTATGGCACCCCAGTCCGCTGCATTGAAAAGTGCTAATTCTTCGGTTTTCATACGTCGACTTTGATTCTCCAGTCATAGTTATAGCTCCTCGATGATACCTGCTGGTTAAAATATTTTTTTGCCGTTTAATGGCAAAAAAGTGAGTTGATCAGCAGATATTGGGGTGAGGGGGAGCCCATCAATGTGATGAGTTGCCTGACCTTGCGAGAAAGAATAACAAATGAGGTCTTAAATGTCTGTTTTTACTGTAAATTTTGATGGTTTTTGGAGAAAAGAAAACGATAGTAGCGTTCCTAGGGTTGCTGGGATTTACGTTGTTTATCGCTGTACCCATAATCGACCCGCTAAAACTGTCAGCCTTCACGAAATTCTCTATATTGGGGAATCTGAAAATGTAGGGGATCGAATTGTCAGTCACGATAGATCTGGGGATTGGAGTAAGCGTTTAAAGGCTGGTGAGGAGCTATGTTTTGCGGTAGCCCCAATTTCGGGAAAGGATCGAGAACGGGTAGAAGCAGCTCTTATCTATAAGCACAAACCGCCACTTAACGATGAATATAGAGATAACTTCCCCTTTCCCCCAACAAGAGTGATCTCAACTGGGAAAACAGGAATGTTGGTGACGGATTTCACGGTAAGTCCCGCACAAAGCCTCTACAAGGGATGGTAATTTAAAATACGAAGATGGGGTCCCGCAAGGGCCCCGTTTTTCGTAATTGTGAACTCGAATTGAAGGAGTCTTGTGGCTGCTAGGGATAGGTATGCAATCAACGTAAAATGCCCTCATTGTAAAGTGCTTGGTTCAGTATATGTTTCAGAAAATGACTATCCGTTTATGTCGAGGGTTGACCGAGAGGTTGATCGAGTAGAAGGTAATTTTTCTGCTGAAGTAGAAGCGGGATTGAAACTAACCGTGAAATGTAAAAAATGCGGCAAGATTGTAAGTGGCGAGTAATGTTTTAAGGTTTTTTCGCCACTTAATTTATTTGGTAGGAGTGGTGACTTTGTCGAAAATCATTTTGCTATCCAAAAAGAAAGAGCTGGAGCCTGGTCGTGAAGAATACCGACGCCTAATGGTCGAATTTTTTGCCAAATCCGGAGGCTATCTCTTTTTCAAAAACGGGCTCTGCCGAAAAGTTCCAAAAGATTTGACGTATATGGAGATCCTCGAAGAAATTGATTCAATCATAAGAGGGTTTTATCGCGCATCGATGGGGGACTATCAATCCCGAATACAGCCACTTAAAGATGCGTTGGAAGAAATAGATTTCATAAAACAGATGGCTCGAAAAGACGACGAATCATCTAGGAATACCGACGAAGCGGCTTCGGACCTTGCGCGGAAGCTGGCACGAGCCTTGCAAAAAAATATTTCGAATCAGATTGCGTAATTGTAATATTACGGATGTAGAGCATTGAAAAATAATTTCAATGATTGAAATTTATTCCGAAGCGCAGAATTTCCTCACGTCACTACCGGTATCCAATCCCACATGTGATGATAGTGACTGGTCATCAGTAATGTTACACATTCCTTTATTGATGGATTGACCGGAGAGTTGATGATATAGGCTTTGAAGTGCTGCAGCTTCTTTTTCAAGAATTATTTTACTCGAAGCAGCGTTTCTTAAGTTTGTTGCGTTCACATATCCAACTTGTTTGCCAATTTCATTTTCGTGCTCAATTTGTAATTCATTCATGTGAGCGATATTAATATGGCCACAGTAGTTTGCTTTTGCTTTCGCCGCTTTACATTCATTTGTATTATCCTTGGCTTCAGCCGCATCGAGTTTTTTTTGTATATCCTGTTGTTCTTTAGCAAGTTCCTCTTGTTCGGCTTTTCGTTTTGCTTTGGCTACTTTTGCATGTTCGGCGCCTACTTTATTTAATTTGGCAATGTGCTGTGCGCATATCTCGATCCCTTCAAAAGCGGACTTTCTTTTTTGGCCTAGTGGGTCCGTAGGGCTTTCAAATCCATTCGGATGGCGACATTTTCGTATGGCTTCAGCGACTTGTTCATCATATCCTTTGCAGTCTTTGTCAGGATGATTAAGCCAATAAGTAGCGGTGGATGACATGGCATCTAATACCTCAGCACAAGTGCTACCAAAGATGTCAGCATGTGAACCGTTTGATTCGATCATAATGAATCCATAACCCAATAACATCATCACCAATATTTTACTTTTCATTTTCTGCTCCAATTCCAAAAACGCTTCTTAAAATATATTTAAATTCGCCTATAACGACTGAAAAGATCATTGCCAACAACAGGATTGGTGCAGTGAGTGTTCCAACCATGAGCGAGATATCGAGTTTATCGGCCACAAAAAATGAACAGGCGATTGCATTAGAAGCCATGAGGAGAAGGCCGAGTGCTCGGAGCTGTTTGAAGTCATGAAAAAGAATGAAACCAATGATTGGTGCGACTAGAACGAAAATCCCAAGGGCAATATTTCCGCTAACAAGTAGCGCGAACCAAACTATCGCACCCAAACAGATGCCAGTGCCAAAATTTTCTACCGACAAATAGTGATGCCCAATATCTTGGTGGGGTAAATTGCCAATATAAAAACAAACTGCGATTACGATCGCTGCTGTCATAAGTTTGAGTGCTAATGACAGAAGCGGAGCTTTTATGCTTACGTTGTGGTTTAGAATTAAATCACTCATTGAAATTACTCTCCGGCTGGCTTTCTTTCATTCACGATTTCTTTTTGTCGAATCGCATTTTCCTTTGCCACTTCTTCATATTCCAAAAGTGTCTTACTTGCAGAACGTTGCTCGAACTCCTTAGGGTATTCATCGAGGAGCTTTTCAACTGTGTCTTTCCAGTCAGGCACTACATATGGCATTGAAGCAATTACTGGACCCGAATTCTCGCCTTCGACCGCTAGGAACACTTCGCCAGTATTGGCATCGACCATGGATAAGAATTGCTGGCAAACCAAATGATTGTTTGTCGAGTTCCACCATGAAGATTTGTTTTCACATTGAGCGTGAGCCACTACGATTGCGCCAACTCCTAGCAATTTTCCGTAGAGTGCAAACTTTTGTCTGTCTTCAAAACGATCTACCTGAGTCCGATGAAGGCGTTCTTGTTCCTTTTTAATGGCTTCAAACGAAGTTGCACGATCGATGACTACAAATTTGTGCGATTGAACAAGTGCCTGTTGAATGCGGACATAATTTTCAGCATCAATTGAATCAGGATCTACGAAAACTCTCATGTTCTTATCGGTCCACTTTGTGCGGGGCATGGATGAACAAGCTGCTAGGGTAAAAATCGATAACATAACTATTACTATTTTGAGCTGACGCATTTATTTAGCCTTTCCGTTTATTTGGAATAGCTCGCTCGATTCGCACTTTTAACCATCCTTCAAATACACCTTCAGTGAGAACCTCGTCGAGAGTGGGCGGTGGCTGATGATCAGCACCAAATAAGAGAGTCTCCATGGGAACCTTAAAAAATTGGGACAATGCCAATATGTGCTCGGGCTTTGAGGTCCCTGCGCCAGCAGTGTAAGCTGACAGTGTGGCTTGTGGTACACCCGTTTTTTTTGCTAACTCTCTTAGAGTAATTTCATGTTCTGCAATCAGTTTTTTCAGGGTCAGATGAAGTTTAAGTTTGCTCATTCTAGTCAACCGCCAATGTGAATGCTTTTGCTGCCGCATTCCAGGTTCCATCACTACTAAATTTTGCGCTAACCGCTGGTGGGGAAACGGAAGTGTTCATTACTAGCTGAAGCTTATTGTTGCCTCCACCATCAAGGGTGTTGTTGATAGTGTTGCTCCCGGCAGGTGCGGCGACATAGCCGCTAAGAGAGATATCAGCGGCACCAGTATTAATATCAAATGCGTAGTAACTGCTGCCATCACTGAAAACTGTTAATCTAAGTGTATTCATGCAGGCAGCAGCACCCGTTCCAAATAATTCAGCTCCAGTACAATTTGTAGCAAAATAATGGTAGCTGGCTGAGACAGTCATGCCGCTGCTACCGTTTTTTCCATCGCTACCACCACAGCCTGGAGTACTGAGTGCTGTAAGTACAAGCGCCGCTATACCTGCAAGGTATCGGAACTTTTTTATAGTAATCATCATAAGTATTTTCGGTGAAATCACCGATTCCCATGAGAAGAGATCGGTTCTCCGAACAAGTTGATTGGACATCCGATCACTCCTTCTTTTCTTCTATTTCACTCTGCAGGAGCTTCTCCAACTTGAGTTCGGCAGAAGTGAGTAATCTGTGGGCCGAGTGCGCGTACACCATGGTAGTGGTAATTACTTCGTGACGGGCCATCTCTTTACATTCGAGTAGGCTGGCTCCCGCTTGAAGTGAGAGCGAGATCGCTGTATGTCTGAGGGAATGAAGGGTTATGCGAGGTGAATTTAGGCCGATTTTTCTGAGATAAAATTTTGTAATTTTTCTAAGTGAGGTTGTTCCTAGGCGGGCTCCATAGCAGTTATCAGAAAGCGAAATGAAGAGAGGGTCAGTTGCTTTCGTTGTACCCCGGCTTAAAAGATAGCGCTGTATGTGAGCATAACAGTCGTCTCCGATGACAACCCAGTTGTCTTTTTCTAGTTTCCCTTTTCCTCTCACCAGCAAAATGTGTTTGTCCCCACGTCTTTGAACATCACCAATGTCAGCTCTGGACATTTCGCAGGAGCGAAGCGCAAGTCGCCCCGCGATTTGTAGGATTAATGAGTCCCTAAGGCCCATCAATGAGTCCGTGGGCACAGATAAAAACAATGCCCGGAGTTGATCAAGTGACAGGGCATCTTTTCGATGCCCTGAAGGTTGGCGGACACCTTTTAAGTCTCTGGTGGGGTTAGGTAGACCGTGAACTCGCTCCATGAATTTGAAAAACTCGCGGACTGCACTGAGGTAATTTGATTGGGTACATGCTGTATATTTCTGGGTGATGAGATATTTTTTGTAAGCCAGAATAGTTTCGCGGGTTGGTGTTTGTGAACAGTTCACTTTTGACCATCGCTGAAAGTTTCGGATGTTTCTCCTGTATGCTACCCTGCTCGCTTCCGAAACATCATGCGACCGGAGCCACTCTTCAATCAACGAGCGGAATTGCGTTGTGGAGACCATGGGGAAACGAGAGTTTGTGATAGCAGTAGGAGGTTTCATGTTACCTCTATTATAAATTTTTGGACTATATCTCGTAAAGATATCGCGTCAGACACACCGTGGTTCCCTCTCCGTTAGTGTTTTCCCAGTTATTTGGTTTTCTTCGCTATTTTGGGTTTGCTCGTGGGGTCGGAGGAGCTCCCGTGACAAAGGAAGGGCTAAAAAATATGGTCTCTTGGGAGTTGTCGTTTTGTAGAGTGCTCGTCTACTTTCGGAAAGTGGAGGGAGGATTGTTGAAGAGCGATTCGTAGTTGATGTCCACCCACCCTGTGCGACGGCGTTTTTTGTATTCGTTTTTTAAAGCTCGGATGGTGAGAGTATCGTTTTTTTCTGCCGCCTGCTGAGTACTGAATTTCATCCTTGCGAAGAGGATGGCTTTGACCAGCTCTTCATTGTCGAGGCGACTTGCGAAGAGAGGCGGATACCCAAAGCGGCGGGATTGCCAGTCGGGACGGAGGGAATAAAATGGAATGTCCCCCGCACCTGTACCATTACCGCGCTTTCGTTTTTCAAGAAACCCCCAGATTTCGTGGGCGAAGCGTTCACGTAATGTGCGAACTTCAACCTGGCCTCCTTTTGGAACGCTTGCGGGGTCGTAGATTCCGATGTCGAATATTTGGCGACACAAATGTAAGTTTTTAAATGAAGTGGGGTTTACTCCGTATCCTTCAAGCAAGGTGTACAGTTCACTTTTAGTTATGTAACGCATATTAAACATCTCCTAGTTGTTCGTGAAAAAAATCGAGTCGTAAGTCAGCATCCTTTTTGATTTCTCGTAACTCATCACAGAGTGTTTCTGCTGTGAGTATGTCTTGCGTGGATTTCGGGTAGTGGTACGTCATTTCCACTCTGAAGAGGTCGTTTTTTTGGTACCCTTTGATGAAGGTTTTTTCTTTTCTGCCAAATTTTCTTTTTGTGTGGCGGGGTTGAACGCATAAGTGTAAAATGCCTCCGTCTTTCCACTTCCGCTCGGTGTAAAGATTTCCATCAAATTGGACAGCAGCCCTGTGAAAGTCTTTTTCCATTTGGTTTTGGCGCTCTAATGATGCTGAGCTGTAGTCGCGGCAAAATTCCACGCGAAGTAGTCTCGCGGACTTCTGGTAAAATTCGGAAGGCAGGCAATCCAGAAGGTCTGCGCCTTTTTCTCGCAAATCTTCCACGAGGAGTTGCAATCCTGCTCGCAGACCATCAAGAGCGAGTTCCGTTGGACTATTGCCAGCAAGACAGCATTGGATGAGTCTTTCCAATGTTGAGTCTGTGAAAATGTTTTTGTTTCGCTTTCGGTCAGTGTCTGTTTTGTGTGAGATGCCTAAACTTTTTTCAACCAAGATGTGCCCGTTTGTAGCCGCACGCACTTGGTTGTTTTCTTTGCTGCCCGCGAAGATGTGTGATTTGACAAAGTAGGCGCGAGCGTTCGGGAAGTAGGAGGTCACAAAATCGGACAGAGCTGCGCTTGGTTGCTTTTGTTTGAAGGTCTTTTCGTGAACATGCCCCAGCCGCCAGATAAACTGGAGTCCGTCGGGAACGGTGAGTGGTGGGTCGAAGGTGTAGCAGCTGTTTTTCTTCTCCGGGTCCGGGTGTGCCTGTTTTTGGTCTTTTTCCCGAGGTTTCCCACTTTTTTCTAGGGTGGAGGTGCCTGGAGTTTCTGCAGCGTGGAGTGGTGCAGGTTGTGGACTGTTTTGTACGGGCGTGGTAGTGGAACTCCGCCAGTCGTCTAGGACGACGGCGGTGGGAGGGGCGAGGGGCACAGGTCGCACTTTAGGTTTACGAGTCGCTGCCATGGGGTGTTTCCTCTTGGGGTAGCACACCGTATTTGATGCACAACTCATCGATGTGATGTGGGGGTTGAGGCCGGATGCCCTTCGCTGAGTCCCAGATAAAATCGAAGGAGGTCGTTGGAATCCGAAAGTATCCGGGTGATTTAGCATCAATCCCCAGTCCCCTACGACCGAGCAAGCGTTCAACGATTTTGTAATCAGGTAAACGGCTTTTAGATGAGTGGATTGCACGCTCGTGAAAGTAAAAGGCAATCTCACGGGCAGATACGGACGAGAGTCCTTTTTTGTAATGCTCCTGCATAAATCGAAGAGCACGTTGAGTTAGTCGCCATTCAAGTTCTTCTTTTGTTTCTTTTTTTCGCATTTTTTAGCTCCTTTTGTTGATGGTTTTTGTGTGCATAGAAATATGTGAAGCCCTCCGACAAGAGTCAGAGGGCTCGCAACATTTTACGATGATGTTGTTTCAGAGCTGATGTCGACTCCGAAGCGTTTACATAAAAAATCAAGGGTCGCTTCTTCGGGCGAAGGTCTAATAATATTATTTGCTGGGTCATGGATAAAATCGTTTGGTTTGCTCGGCAAAGGATATTCACCGAGTGATTTCCTCAGTAAACCAAGGCCTTTTTTACCGAGTGCATCGCCGACTGAACGTGCGTCGGGCGCGCCCGTTGGGGTGGAGCGTAGTCCAGAAGCGAATAAGTATTCAGCAATATCTTTTGTGTATACTTTTACCCACCCATCTTTTCGGTAGTTCAGCATGTAATAAAGAATTTCACGAATGAGTTCAATTCTTCTTCCGCTCATACCAGAATTTGTTTTTGATTGCGGAGCCGGAAAATAAGCGCCCATGGTTGCTAAAATGGCATTTTTTTCTGCTTCTTCCTTTTCGAGTCCTTTCGTATTCATTAGTCTCGCTGTGAGATTTCGTACGCTCTCCTTGAATGACTGTTGTTTCTCTGCGGGTAAAGCATTCAACTTTGCCTGCAGTTCGCTTGTCTCAGTTGAATTGTTGTTGATGGTTTCCATCTTTGTTTCCTTTGTTGGGCGCGTTGTTTTAAAGTCGTCGCTGCAGCACCCAAGTAAATGCAGCGACGGCAGTCTTTTTAAAGATTGAAAGTTTGCAGGGATGTTAGTTATTCAGAGGCAGGAGTTGGAGTGCAACGGTGCTTTTGCACCCAATCCAGTAGGTCTGATTCGCAATACCGAATTGAACGGCCTGCTCGAATATGAGGAGGAGCGGTTAGGTGTCCAGGCCTTGCTCCTTCTCGTCGGGCTTTCCCGAGTGCAGACTCAGAGACGCCAATGAAGGCGGCAGCTTCAATTTCAGTGAGAAGGCCTTTGTTTTTTTTAATATTTTTTTCTTCTAAGATGGGCATAAATACACACTCCTGCAAGCGTTACAAGTGCTTGCGAATATTGACGGACGTTGGAGTGTGTGCTATCTTCGTGGGTGTTTGGTGTTGGCCTCGAAAGATGTCACACAACTCGGTTCGCGGGGTCGAAGTTAGTGCTTCGACTCTGCGATTTTTTTAAGCTTTTTTCAGTTTCTTCGGTTTTCGAATCCTCTCGTGTTGATTTCCATAGTAGTTTTTGTCCGAGCTTTTAGGCTTAGGCATTGTTTTTTCTGTCTCGTCTAGTGTTGAGTCGAAGAGTTCTTCGATTGAAACGTCTAGGGCTCGACACCACTTTAAGACTGTTGAAAGTCGTGGGTCCACACCAGCCTTAAAGTATGCGTTAACAGCGTTGGGCGTAATCCCAAGCAGCTGCGCCAGTCTGTACATTGAGATTCCTTTTTTATCGAGCACTTTTCCTAAGTTTGGCCACATTGTGTGTACTATATATCCAGACGGCACTCTTGTCAATGGGTTATTTATATACGGCACATTTATAACTTAGCTATTCGAACAAGACCTTGGTTCAACTTCCGACAGCATTTCTACTGCGTTGGCCTTGCTTGTATTGCTCAAGTGACTGTAGCGAATGGTCATGTTCAAGTTGCTGTGTCCGAGTAACTCCCGGATGGTATTAAGGTCAGCGCCCCTCATTGCTAATTTGCTCGCGAAGGAATGGCGTAGGTCGTGCCAACGAAACTCTTGAATTTTCGCCTTTGTAAGGACGGTGGTCCACGCTCGTTTCAGTTCGCGGATTGGTTTTCCATTTTTGGATGGAAATACAAACGGGGAAGTATTTTCGTTGTTTTGTTGTAGCCACTGCTGGAGTGTTTCCCGAACCTCTCGATTCATGGGTACGTGCCGGGTGTTTCCGTCTTTCGCGTCTTTGCCTAGAACTGTGATGAGTCCAGTTTTAAAATCTACATTTTCCTTGCTGAGGCGGCACAACTCCGTTTTTCGTAATCCAGTGTTAATTGAAATCTGAACCATAGGCCGAAGGTGGTCGGTAAATATTTTTTCAGAAAGGGTGGCGCGAGGTTCGTAATCGCGTGATGTTCGCCAGCGGTTTCCCCGTTCGCGTGATTCGCGAATTTTAATTTCTCGGTCAAGAAGGGCTGCGCGAAGTCTGACCTCTTCATCTTCCGATAAATAGCGAGTGCGTCCATTTTTATCAACTCGGTAGGGCTTAATTTTTCCCATGGGGTGGGCGGAGAGGATTCCCCACTCGATTGCTTTATTCAACATTGCGCTCAGTGATTCTACACTTCGATTCACCGTTTGATGTTTTATTTCATCTTTAAGGCGCTGCGTGCGCCACTTGTCTACGGTCCACGCGTCGATTTCGGACAACTTGTGGTTTAAAAGGAAGTCGAAGCGAGCACGGAGTCGGCGGATGGTTTCTTCCCCAGTTTTTCTACTGGTGGTAATCCAAGGAGCGTACTTCTCTTTTAAAAATTGTTCCATCGTCGGTTCGTTTTTGGTATTTTTTCCTTTTCTGGGGTCATTACCTTGGACGACGTCTGCAGCGAGAGTTTTCGCTCGGTCTCGCGCCTGAATAGGAGTTATTACCCCGACGCGTGCGATTTTAACCCGCAGCTTGCGTCCGTTTGAATTTCTGTATTCATACCAGTAGGTCATGACCCCGCTGGGCTGCACCCGAATAAGAAACCCCTTCAATTCATCATCGCGGATATGGAATGGTTTTTCTTTTGGTTTTAGTTTGGCCAATAGCTTAACGCCGATTTTTTCTACCATATTTTCTCGTAACTCCGCCCTAACTCCAGCGTGAGTATTTCTCCTTGCGCATGGATGATTGTCGATGCTTGAAGGTTCCACAACCGCAGTTGTTTTTTTCCTTTATTTGAAGGGCAAAGAGAGGTATCGTGAAGCAAGGAGAAATATTGGGCTTTTGGTGCTGCGCAAAATTTCCAACCAAACGACGGACGTTTACACCGTCAAGGTCGGGAGTTCGAGCCTCTCATCGCCCACCATCTCGTACAACGTACGAACTTTAGACCTAGCTAGGTCAGATGGAGAACGAGTAAAATTGAAAAAAGGGGTGGCCCCATTAGTAGGAGCCGCCCCTTTTTTATTTTGTAGTCCAGAAATATCAATTTCAGATTGTTTTGATCCGAAGTACTCAAGAATGATTTTGTCATTGGTTCCAATCGTAACCCTGTGAATGATGTCCTTTAGGATTTCACTTTGAAGGTGGCCGGGCTTCGTTTGGAAGCTTTTGCGGAAGCTAGCCAAGAGTTTAAAGACCGACTCCAAATCAATGAGGTCGGGGTCCATAGAGCGTTGTTCTTGCTTCAGTACCTCAAGCTCAGTTTCGATGCGCTTTAGAGAGTCATTCTCTTCATCAATTTTTTGAACGAGAAGCTGTTTTGCATCAATTGATCCTGTTGAGAAGGCAACCGCTTCGATCAGCCCCTCAATCCGTTCTTTGGATTTTCGCTTCTGTTGTTCTTTTGAAAGTAGTAGCGATTTTGTGGATTCAATTTTATCACCAAAGTTTTTTCGGGATGCTAGAGCAAGCTCACGAAGAAGGTCTTTGTCTTGCGAAAGAATACTCAACCGTTCAATAATCAATTCTTCGAGCAGCAGTGCAGGGATTCGTTCAGCTGAGCATTTCTTTAAACTCTTGTCATTGTGATGAGTGTTTTTTCTAAGGTGGGCATAGTAATAGAATTTTTTACTTTTGCCATAAGCAGATGAACCAATAAGGCGATTGCCGCATTCACCACAGTAAATCATTCCTGAGAGTCGGTACTGATGAGTGTATCGTCTGGTCTTGCTGCGATTCGATACCAAGAGGTTTTGCACACTTTCAAATAATTCTAATGGAATGATTGCAGGCCATTTTGCATCGACGACAGTATATTGCGGAATTTCACCTGTGACTGATTTGTATAGATTTCCGCGCTTGTTGATTTCTTTTTTTCCAATATAGCGCATGTTGGTGAGGAGATGATGTAGGGTGCTGCAAGACCATTTCTTGCCGCCGCGCTTTACTCCTTCAAGCGTGACATATTCTTTTGTCCTATAGCCATTGTCATTGAGAAATTTCTGAACACCTCTGATGGTCTTGTGTTCAAGCATCTTTTCAAAAATCAGCCTGGCATAGCCAATCTCAGATTCGTTCACAATCAAGTTACAGCGATGAGAGGGGTGTGGGTCAAACCCAAGCATTCTTGGGCCGCCGTTTGCGAGTCCACGCAATGCTCGCGCGTAAGCTCCGTCGGTGGTTCTGGCAACGGTAGTGTGCCTCTCAAATTGGGCAAAGTTAACCGCTTGCATGATAGTGAGTTCACCCATTGGGGTTGAAGTATCACAGTTTTCTTTTAGGGTAATGAGCTTGATTTGTCTTTCTTTTAAGAATTCCCAGAACTGACAAAAGTCATTTAGATTTCTGCTTAGACGTGAAAGTTCTGTGGCAATCACTGCATTAATTTTTCCATCTTTCATGTCTTTACACATTTTGATGAAAGCAGGACGTTTCATGTTCTTGCCAGATAAGTCCTTATCAACGTAGATCTCTACAATTTCGCCCCAACCAGGGTGTGATGCATTTTTATATTTTACGAAGTCACGGATACGTTGAGGATGTGAAACCAGTGAACCCTCTTCTCTGATTTCGTCGGTAGGAGATAAGCGCACGTAGGCTGCGATTTTATAACCCGAGTTTTTTGCTGAAATCTCTTTTGAAGGGGGATTCTGGTTTCTTCCCATCGCTGTTGTCTGTGATCTCCAATGTGGAGACGATTTTGAACGCGAGCCTTTTGATTCGCTCATGATTTTCCTCCTGACCAATTTCGAACCGTATTTCTTCTACAGAGAATGTCTTTGAATGAGCTTTGGAGGTTTTTCGCTCCAATTTTGACATTTATTCTCCAATTCATTTTTTTTGCTCCTTAGAAGTGATTGAGTCAATTTTTTTAATGATGACTTTAAGTTCAGCTGGATTCAGTGATTGTAAAAGTTTTAGAAATCGAGTGGTAATTCTACCGGGATTTTTTAATCCTAACTCCCAATGCGATACGGTGGTTACAGAACAACCCATTGCGCGAGCCATTTTTGTTTGACTCCATCCGATATGTTTACGAAGTTTTAATATCTTTTTTGAGTCCATATTTAAGTACAATTATATAGCCTAGCTATATGTCTGTCAAAAGTGAGCTAAACTATAGAGATGATTGCAAAAAACTAACCTTGAGGTTTGATTTCGTTGTTTGCGCGATCTACGTCTTTATGCGCTTTTTTACCTTTTGGAAACAGTGCTTCAAGTTCTTCAGAGCTGAGGGAGTTTCGACCTGTGTGCTTGAGCTTTTTTACGAGTGCTTCTAAATAATAGACTTGATCGAAGTGCTCTGCGCGAACGTCATCAATCACTTTTTTAGTAAGGTTTTTGCAACTTTGCATAATAATCCAGCTAGCAAGTTCGGTCTTTGTTATCCGGCCTCCCGTATTTTCATGATTTACCTTTTCAAGAGCTTGGGTAAGTGCGGTGTCTGATTCTAGGTGAATCGCAATTTTTGCTAATGTGGGCTTTTCCATTTTTATCTCCTTTGGCATTTCAATAAGGAGGAGAAAGTGATTATGCTATTCAGTATGACTAAAGATGAAATGTTGAAGCTCGTTAATCAACAGTTAGAAAGTTATAATAAGGGCGATCTTCAGGGATTTTGTAATTGCTACCACCCTGATGTAGCCGTTTCATTCTTGATTTCAAATAAGCCTGGTTCAGTTGGAATTGAAATTTTTAAAGAACGATACCATAGCTTATTTTCGTCTAGCCCGAATCTTAAGTGCGAAATTAAAAGTAGAATAGTTTTAGAAAACTCAATCATCGACGAAGAACTGGTAACTGGAGCGAAGTTATTCCCTGAGGGGTTACATACGACAGCAATTTACGGTTTTAGGGATGGACTAATTGATCGCGTCTGGTTTGCGCGTTAAGTATTAGAATTATCTAAAATGACCTTCTTATAATCTGTAAGGTAACTTTGAAAAAGATCAAACTCATGACATATCAGATGCCAAGTGAGTAGATCAGGAATCATTTTACCGCTTTCAAGTTTTGATATGGCTCCTTGAGTGAGCCCAAGTTTTTCGGCCATTTCTTTTTGGTTTAGTTTAGATTTTTTACGAAGCGATTGCATGAATAGTCCGAGGGCAATCTTTTGTTGTTTCTTGGCTTCAGGTACTTTTCTTTGCATGATGGCTCACTATTCTTTATAAAGAACTTTTAGCTCTTTATAAAGAGCGGATCTGCGTTACGGGCGATTTATTCTTTAAGAATGCCGTCCGCGAAACCTAAAAAGTCTAAGCACTATAATGCAAGATCGTTCCAAGTAGCGCTTGGTGAGCATTGCTATAGACTACGGATAAAGAAGGGGTTTTCAGTGAACCGCTTGGCTAGTGAAGCCGAGATGAGTCCGAGTGTTGTCATGAGGCTCGAAAAGGGGACTGCGCCCGTAAATGTAGCAACGCTGCTTCGATATGCGCGGGTGCTTGGGGTTACGGTGAAAGCCCTATTTGACTTTGCTTGGGATGATGACGAAAGTTAACCACCCCCAGATCTAAGTACTTGAAAGCATTGTTGTTTATTTAATTCACCAAAAACATACCTAAAGTATAGTTTTAAGAATGTTTATAAACAAAAATGCTGTTTTAGTTTATAAATAATGCTATAATCATACTATGAGTGTTTCTACAGGGTCTAAAATAAACAGACTTTTTGAAAAATGGCCTCAAAACTTGATTGCAACCACACCGTGGCTGCATTTGCAGGGAGTGAGTGACAGCTTGATTCAGCGATATGTTGAATCGAGTTGGTTAAAGCGAATCGGTACAGGAGCCTATTTTAAAGTGGGGGATCATCTTGATTGGATGGCTGCCATTGAAGCAATTCAATCACAGCTAAAACTCGAAATCCATGTAGGCGCAGAAAGTGCATTAGAGCTGCATGGAGTGATGGATCAAGTGCCTCAATCAAAAATAAAAGACATTTACTTATATGGAACCCAGAGATCAAAGCTACCCAAGTGGGCTTTTAATGAAGCTTTGAATATGCGGCCTCATTTTTCACAAAGCGGTTTATTTTCAAAAGAACCAGTACAGACATTTTTTGAAACAAAAATAAATTCGTTTAAATTAAAAATAGCTTCAAGAGAAAGGGCGATTCTAGAGTTACTTGCTGAAGTCCCTCAAAAAAGAGAGCTTCAATCGGTTCAAGCCTTATTTATTCAACTCTCTACACTTCGTCCAAAAGTAATTCAAAGTCATCTTGAGTGTTGTAAGTCATTCAAAGTGAAACGTCTTTTCTTGTACTTAGCGCGCGAAGCAAATCATGCATGGTATAAGGAAATCAATAAAACAAAGATTAACTTGGGGGTAGGTAAAAAAGTAATCGAGCCAAATGGGGTTTTTGATGCCGAATACCTTATTACTGTTCCTCGCAATTCAGAGGTGAGCGCATGATCTACGAAGATAGCCCATTTCTTAAGCAAGCAAATTTAATGGTTGAGTGTCTGCCTGTGGTTTTTCAAGAAGAGTGCTTTGCTTTGAAGGGTGGTACTGCAATCAACTTATTTTTGGAAAATTTCCCCAGGCTGTCGGTGGATATTGATCTGGTTTATCTTCCTATTGAGTCGTATGAAGAATCCCAGATTAAAATTTCTGAGGCACTTAATCGCATCGCAAAAAAGCTAGAAGCAACTATACCAAAGTCAAAAACTTTGCTCACAAGAGTAGGCGGCAATTCACTTACTCAAAAGTTGAATTTGCTCGTTGGAAAAACTGGGGTAGTGATCGAACCGAACTTTGTTATTCGCGGAACCCTTGAAAAACCCAAGAACTTATCTCTTTGCGGTTTAGCGCAAGAGGTGTTTCAAAAAGACATTAAGTGCCCAGTGCTTACTAAAAACGAAAACTATGCTGGCAAGTTTTGTGCGGCACTCGACAGGCAACATCCTAGAGATTTATTTGATGTGAAGATGTTCTTCGAAAAATCAAAAATTGATGGTAAGTTGATGTCTCTTTTTATATCTTATCTGCTTTGTACAGGCAGACCACTTCAAGAAGTTCTATTTTCAACCCAAAAGGACATATCAGTTGCATACGAAAAAACCTTCAAATCAATGACACCTGAGGTGATTCCATTAAATGTGCTTTTGAAGGCTAGAACTCAACTGGTAAGTAGCATTCATGCAAACTTAACCGAGGCACATAAGAATTTCCTTATTTCGTTTGCGGAGGGCAGTCCGAAATGGGATTTGTTGGATGTTGAACATGCAAAAGATTTTCCAGGTATTCAATGGAAGTTGCAAAATATTCAGACACTGAAAACCAATAATCCAGCCAAGCTCGAATTGCAGAATAAAGAACTGGTAAATAAATTGAGAGCCGTATGATTTTTTTAGATCACCTGTATTTTGGATGTACAAAGGATGCATATGGAACAATTGCGGCAGAATTTAAAGATAAGCCATTTTCGAAAGAACAACATGTCGTAACACCAGATGAGTCTTGGAATGGTCTTTATGTTTCAATGCGTGATGGAACTTATTTTGAGTTCTTAAAAGAAAGAAGAGCCAACAATTTTGGAATTGCATTTTACACGGTGACTCCAGCGGAGGAGGGTGTGCCAAAAGTAGTCTTAGAGCACCCAGCGTTGCACTGGAATAAAGGCGAACGATTAACCAGTGATGGTCGATTTTGGTTTAACTGGTATTCTTTAAATGAGTACCGAAATTTAGACCTGCCGTTTAATTTTTGGACCATGCAATACTCAGCCGAGTATCTTGTTAGAAAAAATAAGTCCCTAGAAAAACTGGCTAAGAGTCCCTATGAACGAATTCATAAAATACATTTAGAGGCATCTAGCAGTCTTAAAAGTGATTTCGTAAAGAACTCTCATTTTTTTGGAGATAAGATATTCCACGGGGAGGACTCAAGCCTCATTTATATTGAAGGCATCAAGATAGTTATTTTGTGGCAGAATACAGATACCTCAGGATTAAAACTCACTGATTTTGATTTCGGAAATTCAAATCAGACGCCAAGTTAATTTAAACTTGGAGTCTGTAAAAGAGATTATAAAAGAGTTTCAATATCTGATGCGTAGTAATAAGTCGCCCCAGCATCAAAAGAGATGATCGTTCCTTCTTCTGCCTCTTGAGATTCCCATTCAGATTGAGCGCACCCCCAAGAAACCGAATCCATTTCTTTCATAATGCTCACTGTATCCAGTGTCATCCAGCCCGCAGTGGTTTGCTCTTCATAACATCCACGAACTGACTCCTCAAAAGCTTCATCGAGATTAACCGGAGTGAGTTCTTCCTGAAGGATATGTTTGATTACCCAGTTAGTTCCATATTCAACTCCTACTACAGGTAGGCATCTCATGAGGTCGTCACTCATGCAGGCTTTACATGTACCAGTGGGTGCATCTTTGTAGCACGAGTAGCAAAATGGAGTGGTGCGATCAAAAGCGAGTTGTTCTAATTTTTGTTCGATTTCAGTTTTGGTTAAGTTCATATTGTTTTTTTGGAGCTTGTTGGTTTGAGATCAGCTCCCCTTTCGTAGAACCGGAGAAGGGGGCTGATCCCAAACAGGGCAGGCGTAGCGTTCATTCCAAGGCCGACAACCGTGAGCTATGCTCATCGGGCACTAGCCGTGACAAAGTATTTGGCGCGGCTAATGCCGGAGGACTTGAAAAGAATGAATGCGTAGACCACCGACAACTAAAAAACGAAAGAAGACGAACTGGGCTTTAAGATGAAATCAAAATTGGATTACTGCTTTTTGACTTTGTGAGTGGCTTGTTTATTAACGCTGTACACTTTGTAACCGTGGTTCGTTACCAGATCCTTGCAGACCTTGAGCGCAGATGGAGTCGGTGATGGAGCTGGGCCGGAATGAATCTCTGATAGTCCTTCGAGATCGTCCGGGCTTGGAGGCACGCTGACCGGAAGTGATGCAGGAACATCACTGCTCTTATCAAGAGACTCATCGTAAAGTTCAACGGTTGTCGGTGTGTATGCGTGGGCGTAACTGATGATGGCAACTAAAAAGGTCGCATGAATGAGGGTAGCTAGAATCATCTTTTGCTCAAGTAGGTGTTTCATTTTTTACTCCATTCTGTTTTTTTTTGACGGGTAAAGATGAGGTGTTGAGGAGAAGAAAACGGGCAACAAGAATTTATTCTTGGGGGTGTTGGGGGTTGTCTTCTCCTTCCCTTCCTAATGATAGATATTTGATTTAATTTCTATGTTCTTCCGCTGCTGCTTATTTTTATATTACTGACACTAGCTCCTGACCACTTTCCAGTAACATCGTGGAGGGGGAGTGGTCAGGAGCGATCAAGGGGCAGTTCCCCTTTAAAAATAAGCAGCAGCGGCCTTTGATATCAGTCACTTAGTAAAGATTTTTTTGTTTTATTGGATGTACGTTTTGACGTCACAGCGTGACGTTGATTTAAACCTGAGATGCTAAGAACTGTGAAAGTTTAAAACTATCGTGAGTGCTGAAAATTTTTGCATCTACTAGATTCTCTTTGCACTCAAGAAGAGAGCAAAAGTAGATCGGATTTCGCTTCGAGGAGAATTTTACCTTCGGGGAGTGCGCAAGTACATGCTGATAATTTCGTAAAACTGCATTGAGAGTGGCTTGATTTCCGCAAGTATAAAGAACAAAATCATAGCTGCTTTTCGCAATATAGTGCTCAAGCTTTGATTGGATTCGCTCATCTGTTTTCTGGGTTAACTCAATCTCAAGTGCAACAATGAACTCCTTTTGACCAAGTTTTAACTTGAATCGCCCGTCTGGAATTTTTGATGAAATTTCGTTTAAGTCCCTCTTAGAATATCCCTTCATACTCGATAAGGCTTTTCGTCTAAGTTCGTGTTCGGTACTGACTTCTGAAGTGATGGGAAGTTTTTTAAACTCATCAAGGACGAGTCTTAAGGCGAGATCATGCTCGAAGTTTGAGAAGTATTTTGGTGATTTAGCAGTTGGGATGAGATTTTTTGCACTCTTTAGATAGTCAGGCAGACAATTCGTTCTGCCGCTTTTCCAGCCGATTAGGTTACCTTTGGGGTCGCTATATTCGTCTACATACCCTAAAAGAGTGAGTCGCTTTAGGATTCGATACCCCCAAGACTTGGAGTAGTTTTTAAGGAAGCGTGAGTGCAGTTCATCGTAAGTACGAAATCCGTAACTCCATATCTCCTCCAATATTTTAACGTCACGTGGACCGATTCTTGGAGTTTGCTCGTGAAGTTTCTTTCGCATTAATTACCTTCCCATCGCGCCGGCGACACAATTAAGTATTCGAAATGCCCCGGTACAAAAGTGCTTCCTCTGATCTGATCTGGAATCCATTTGGCTTCAGTTTTAGGTGGAACAAGATGGGGTTCATTTCCACCTGCTGACGCTTGAAATCGCTTATTCATTTCATCAACGGCCTCTTTCATCCCTTCCTTTTTCGCATCCTCGCGTTGATCGTGGTTATAGTGGTCGAGGGCTAACCCTGTGCCAGCCCCTAAAATCGTTCCGACTGCAGAACCAATGACGACATTTTTGAATCTGTTTTTTCCATTGGGCCCAGCATCGGCAATGGCTCCGACTACTGCGCCCACACCAGCACCGATTCCGGCACTGGTTCCAACTGATGAGGTAGTACTGCACGCTTGAAGAAGAATCAGGAGTATTGGGAGTGGAGTCAGATTCGTTTTAATTCGTTTGTTCATGCACATGTTTTCCTTCTACTTTGTTTGCGGCCATTTCTTGAGAGACTGCTAAGACTGGCGGGGTAGTGGTTTGAGGTGGAGCGGCGGTGTTATTTTGTGTAGTACCATGGGTGTCCTTTTTAACCGCTGTAAAGCGCTTTGCCTCGTTGATAAAGGTCATTTCCTTATGCACAATTTTAGGAGGAAGAAAGGAATATGAATCTATTCTAATGCGTTCACATTTGATTCGTTCGATCTTCCTCGGAGCACTTGGGTTAGTGATAATAGCAACCGCATCGCCGGGTGAAAGCTCTGACTTGAATACATTCGGGTGAACGATAAACTCTTCAGTTTCACGAACTGATTGTTCACCCGACTTTTGAGTGCCAATAAACCCTCTTGATTGTCGTTCAGTGACTTTTTCGGTTGAGTTAGTGCCAATATAGCTTGCAAAGAAATCTGCCGATTCAGGGTCATTAATTTTGAGAATAATTTTGTTATTGGTGTTTTCAATAATGATGTCTTTGAACTCAGGGCTAACCTTGTTCAGGTCTCCTAAAGATTGATGGGCAAAGGTCATCCCAATGCCTGCTGAGCGCACTTTATTTGAAACGGATGCGAAACCTGGGTACATATAATCGTTAAAATCATCAAGATAGAGAGAAAACATCTGGTCAGGCTCTTTGAGTGCGCGCGCTTGAAACTCTCCTGCAGCTGCCGCAAAGGTTTGAATGACGAGCTTGCCAATATTTGAGGCAAGAGTAGGTGATTTAAGCGTGGGTAGCTGAAAGTAGATGATGTTTTTATTTAGTAAAGCCTCTTCAAAGTGAATGTCAGAATAGTTTTGATTCAGATTTTTAGCGGCGGCACCTTTTGTGAAGTTTTCAAGATAAGCCAAAATCCCGGAAAAGTCCTTTTGGAATTGAGCTTGAGGAAGAGACAATATTTTTTCAAGATCCGAATAGAGCTCGGGGCTGCTAATTTGCTTTGACCAGTCTTTCAGCAAATCCTGATCTCTGAGCAACTCCCTAATGAGCCCAGCCTTGGGTGTGATGCCTAGTGATTTAATTAGAGCAATTACTGATGATGTTCCAGAAAACTGAACAGACTTATAGTGCTCGCTTGTGGTTTCGAAGGAAGAGAAGATGCGCTCACTGACCTCTTCGGCCGAACCGTAGGAGAAGGGGTTGAATGCGTGAGAGAGTTCGGGGTGAACCATCGAGAACAGCCTAAAATCTTTCTCCCGACCTTCTTTTGAGATTTTTCCATAGAGTTTAGCGAGTGTTTTATCTTCCGGTTTTCCGTCAATGATAAGAATTCCACGTCCATTTTCAATGTCATCGAAGATCCAAGGAAGAATAATTCCCTCGGTTTTTCCTGATCCGGTACTTCCAATGACTTGAGTATGGTAAAGGCGTGCTTTTTCTTCGATGAAAATTTTCTTTTTTGTTTTGGTAGAGGTTCCAACAAGAATTTGAGCTGGAGGTGTTTTTTTGTTTTTTAACGTTTCCACCCAATCAATGAATCGGTTATGTAAATAGCTCAGTACTGGAAAAACAATCAGAATTAAGGATGAAAGTAGAAAGTAGTGAATCTGTGTGTGGTGCTCGTGGTAAAATAGCTTTAATAATTGAAGTGCTTTATAGAGGAGCCAGCCTAAAAACCCTAAAAATATTACCCATAAGATGAAGGTTTCATTGAAGACGTTTCCTTTTTCATCTTTATTCAAGGCACATACTCCTTTTGCAGAAATAGTTGAAATTGGAATCCCGCTTGAATTGACATAGATGGCTTTTCACTACCCATCTCATTCGCAATTGTTTTAGCCTCGTCTGATGCAGAGATAGAAACTCCGTTCAGGAGGCCGTTTTTGATAGACCCGGGCTCAATGGACCCCCCGTAGAATCCTCCGCTTGAAGATCGATCTTTCATTCCATCAGCTAGACCTCCGATAAAATTTCCAAAGAATTGGCCAAGTTGACGTTTTCCTTCCCCAGAATGGTATTCACCGCTGAGCCCTGCTGATCCGTCAGGCATCACGGCCATTGCTTGAAGAGCGTGCTGACTTCCATCTTCATAAATCAGGTTTTGAAACTGAATCTGAATGCGTTTACTCTGGTCATCGTAGGTAGCTGAGCCAAGAACTTTAGTTCCTTGTGGAATTGACAGCCCGTCTTGTGATTGAGCTTCTTGCAGCGTTAACGCAACCACAGGGCTTACTGTATTAGTCGAGAGAACACTATTCATCAATCGTGCACGAATTACCGAACCCATTGGAACTAATGCGCCAGGGTCATTCCCATTCATGCCCCGGCGAATGACTTGATTTGCATTTCTTGATCTACCCGATGCGCTCCCGGCACCGCTTGAGGTAGCTCCCTGTGATGTACTTGTAAACCGCTGAGTATTATTTCGTGGCAGTTCTGGAGGACTTATATCTTTTGGGAGTGATACACCCGATGTGTACTCAAGCTTTGGAGGCGGTTGAGTGGGTCTTACGTCGTCGCTAGGTGTGAAAATTACAATTCCTAGCATGACCACACCCAATAATGATCCGAAGAGTGTGAGAATGATTTTAAGATTTAGTTTTTGTCTCTTTTCAGCTGCGAACCTTGATTGTTCAAAGAAGGTTTTATGAGTGAGGGACCTGAAAAAGCCCTGTTTTGCCATTTAGTTTCTCCTTCTTTACTGTTTTTTGATTCGTATTGAAGGTGACCTGAATGTGACTAGATTGCCTTTTATTTTTGATTTCACGCTCGAATGCAAAGACTAAGGTAAGGGGAGTACTTCTTTTCCATTGTTGATTTAAAACAGCAATTACTCCTGTGGTGGGAGATTGCTTTTTAGATGTTGTCATTTTTTCAAGATAAATGCCTTCGACATCAAGAAATTTACCTTCCTGTTTGAGCCCAAATGAAGCGGGTACAAATTGGTGGTCTTCCCCATTAGAGGCTAAATCAAACTTAATGAGAGATGCTGAGCGTGGGTTTTTTATATCGCGTGCGAGATCCAACTCTTGCACTTTCAGTGTAAATCCACTTCGGGAAGATTTGAGGTTAAACGGGATTACGGTGTAAGGTGATTGTGTTATCTCAGGAGCCGATGAGTTTGAGGGTTTTTCATCCTTTGATTTGATGATTCGAACCACATAATCAGTATTGGGTGGTGGAGTAGTGGTGATCGCAAAGTTGAAACGATCAAACCCTGTATAAATAAATAAATTCGATTTAGCACTATGGAAGAGTGGCTTAAGTGTGATGGAGTTTCCGACATACTCTAATTTGAATGCATCTTGGTCACCTAATATTGATGAAACTGGTTTCTCTTGGAATTCGAGTATAGTTGAGTAGCCGAGTGATGTGTGAATTGGGATGAGTTTGCTGGAGTTTGGTGTGACCTCTCTGATTGGTGATGCTTGGCTTAGTGTTGATGGAAATAGAAAGAGAGTGAGTATTAAAATTGAAGAGCTTGTATAACTTTTTAATCGCATGTTTTACCTCCATTTTTATAGCTAGATGTAACTTCTGGTGCAATAACCGTTAAGATTGAGTAGAATTGATAGTGCATGAGCAATAAATTTGAAAATCAAGCGCAGTGGAACGAGTATTGGTTACAGCAATGGTCAATGAAGAATATAAATTTTCACCAAGATCAAATTGAACCATTTTTACAAAGATACTTACCCGAGATTGAGAAAACTACTGTACTGATGCCCTTGTGTGGAAAATCAAAAGATATTTTATTTTTTACTCAGAAGGGCCATTCTGTTATCGGCATCGAAATCAGTGAAGCTGCTTGCGATACTTTTTTTCTCGAAAATGGGATCAAATTTTCGAGAGAAAATATTGAAAACTTTATTGTGTATAGAAGTGATTCTATAACTATCTACTGTGGCGATTTTTTTAACGTAAAGCCAGAGTTCATGAGTTCAGTATCGATTGTTTATGACAGAGCAGCTTTAATCGCACTACCGAAAGAAACAAGAAAGATTTATGTTCAGCATTTACTTAAATTGTTAGGTCATGGCACTAAAAACAAAATGATTTTTTTGATTAGCTTAGAATATGTCTCAGAGCAAAGGCGTGGCCCTCCTTTTTCAGTGGATAGAGATGAGGTTCAATCACTTTATGGTGCCTCGTTTGATGTGCAGGAGCTTGATACCGAGGAGGACGTAGGTATTACTAAAACCCATGAAGGCTTCCAAAGCTCTGCTGTATTTGAACGCGTCTACTTATTGAAGCGAGAGTGAAGAGGTGGTGGGTTCATTAGCCTGTTTGGATGGTTTACTGAGGTGATAACCAGCAAATTGCTGTTGGGGAAAACCCCACAGTATTGCTTAGGTATTGGTTATATCGCAGTTAGCGGTTGGCAAGGAGCTTGCTTAAGCACGCATTGAAACAGGGTCGGAATTCAGACATTAACTAATAAATTCCAACTGGAATGAGTTCTTGACTGATTGCGGCAATTAATATAAAACCATACGAATCAAAAGGAGTACCCTATTATGTCAACGACACTAATTAACCTAGATATTTTCAACGATACAGTTTTTTCAGAAGCGAGAATCGATAGAGATTAAAAATGATTATCGAGGAACTCCAAGCAGGGGGGTGGGCACTCCCTAAGCTATTGCCAGCATTTGAAGGTGCGCTGTCTTCCCGCTTGGATTCCCCTAAGGCATCTGAATGGCCTATTTTCTTAAAATCTGCTGTCTATTATAAGATAATAAACAGCAGTGAAATTACTGAAGCTGTAAAAGCGCACACAGCAATTAATTGCCTAGGCATTAAGTTTAATAGCAAATTAATTTCGGGTGCAATCCCAGGCAATAAGCCATTACCGTTTTCTGAGCGTACAAATGTTGAGAGTGAAAAAATTTGGTTTAGACTAAATAATTACAATCAAAGTTTGGGTAAGCTTTTTTCAAATACTATTACAAACATATTAATTGTTGATGGCTGTGACTTTAAAGCTGCTTCGACTCCACTTATTTATGGGTGCCTTGTCGTAACCATGGATTGGTTTAACTTGAGTGAGCATGAGCTTGCGCTTTCTGCCACACATGAATTAGCGCACCAAGAGTTATTTCTTATCAATACAACTGACAGGCTGGTAGCAGCAGGCGGCGATAAAGTATTGAAATATGCACCATTACAAAAAACAGATAGGCCTACCATTGGAAGGCTGCACGCAGCACATGCGCTATACAGGATGATTAAGTTCCAAGAATCTATTGATCATGATTCGAGTCATAACAAACGATTGTTGAAGCAAACTTGCTTAACTCTTGAGAGCAATGAATTAACAGTATTAGCAAAACAAATGATCGAGAAAGTGTACTCTCAATGTTTTATATAAAAATGTTTATCATTATTTTTTCTATACTTTTAAATTCAGAGGCATTTGCAATTATGAGAACTATTGGTTTGATTCCATCTTCTTTTCCTAGAGATACTATTGAATTTGATACATATAGAGAGCAAATGGCTATAGGCCAAGTGATTGAACCTTTGGTTGTGTCAGATCAATTTGGAAATGTAGCGCCATCTATTTCAGACTCATGGGTAGTCAGTGAGGATGGACTTCGAATAACATTCCATATTCGAAATGATGCAGTTTTTTCAACCGGGAAAAAAATTACAGCTAAAGATGTTGAGTATTCCATTGGGCGACATTGGAAAAATAGTAAATCTCAATCATACCCGCTCCTAAAAAAGATTAAGTCTATAAAGGCAACTTCTGAATTTGAGTTAATTATTGAACTTTTAGAGCCACAAGTAGCAATTCTTAAGGTTTTAAGTCGAGATCATCTAGGCGTTGTTCCGTTTGGGTGGACTTTTGAAAGCCAAAGTCTCGAACCATTTATTGGAAGCGGCCCTTATCGACTTCAAAAGAAAGAAAATAATTGGGTTTATATTAAAAACAGTAAGTTTCGAGATGAGAAGAAAATTAGCGGCGTTGAATGGTGTCTTGTTTTTTCTCCAGCAAATATAAATGAGCTAGAAAGAATAAGTGTTTTTCCTGATTTTGCGCCTGCCATTAGTCAGTCTGAAGTGGATGCTTTACGCAAAAACAAAATTTTTGATGAAAGTAAGTATTCAATTAGGCCAAGGGTAAGTTTTAGTCAGACGTTGGCATGGTGGAATCCACAGGGACCTAGCGCAACTAGTGTGGAGGCTAAAAAATTTAAAATGTCAATTCTAAGGGAACTAATTCAACTCAGAAGGGAGTCTCTACATTTTTCTCCTTCTTTTGGTCTTATTCCAATGGGCGTAAGTGGACATATTATTAATGAAATAATATTTCCGAAGCCAGTATCCACCTTAAGTAAGGCAGTTGTATTTAAGCACCCTGACTGGTCTCAGATTTCAGTCGTTATTCCTCCGCGGTTAAAAAATGAGGTCATTGATTCAGATTTAATTAAAAGTATTGAGAGTGCTCACGGAGTAAAAATTAATATTATTGAAAATAGTGATTTTGCCAAAATGGATTTGCATGATGTTGATGTAATTATAGATCGCTGGGCAGGTGGATTTAACGACCCAGAAGGTTTTTTGCCAATTTTGAACCAAATCGTAAAAAATTCGGTTCATAGTTACTCGAAAGATCTTTTATTGAAATTAACTGCTGCATCAAAAGAACTTTCTTGGTCAAGAAGGTCTGACCTATTTAGAGACTTTGATATGACATTGGTAAAAGAGAGTTGGGTTGTACCAGCATGGAGAACATCAGCATATACTTTAACGAGCAAGCCTCTTGAAGAGCCCGCTAGTAATTTAAGGTATACGCCGAAAATTTTTGACTTAATAAATCAATGAAAAAAGCTCTAGACTTTGTCAAACACTATGCACGCAGCGATGCTCTTTATAGAGGAACAGCACTTTCCTCTAATTTAATTCTTCTTTCAATTATTGCAACAACACCTGAGTTTGGTTCAAAAGGAATACTTGGGAATGCTTTTTTGCAACTTACTATAAATGGGCTATTGGAAATCCCAACAGGTCGATTTGCCGATAGGTTTGGATGGGTTCAGTCCATCAAAATAGGCTTAAGAATTAAATTCATCACGACAGTTCTATTTGCTTTGGCTGTTTTGTCTATTAGTAAAGGGCTTGTTTCTTTCAGTTGGATGCTTATTGCTCTTGAGGCAATTGCCGATGCATTTGCGGTTTCTTTTATTAATGGAGCTTATACAGCTGCCTATGGGAAGTGGTATCACGAAAAACTTAAAAGTAGTTCTATTGCAATAGAAGATGCGCCCCCATTATTTGTGTCTTCGTTCAAGTATGCATTTCCAATTCGAATTGGACTGCCCATAATTTCATTATCAATTGGTTCAATTGCTTTTTTTTATAGCAATTTTAATCCAAAGATTATTTTTTCACTACTGATAGCATTTATTTTTCTACTCCGATTTGTTGTGTATTTTAGGGTTACGCATGACTTGAAATCAGTTAAAAACGAAATAAGGTCTAAAGGTGAGGAGAATACATTTTCTGTAGCAAAAGTCGCTTCCATGATGCCTACGCCTTTGGTTCTATATGGGATATCTATACTCTTGTCGTTAGGTACGAGTTTTTATCTTTATGGTGAAATTTACAAATATCTGAGTATTGATAATCCAGAGCTAAAAAGTATATGGCTCAAGGGAACGGTTGTTGGATTAGCAATTAATTTGATAACGGTGTTAACTTCTAAGTTTCTCTCGTCTAAAATTGTGAAATTTAGCTCTCAGCAAATATTTCAAATTGCCCCAGTGATTTTATTTGTTTTTACCGCACTGACGCTTCTAAGTGGATTTTTAATTGAGCAAGCACTGCTAAACGGCATGCTTTTATTTGTGTTTTGCGTGTTCGCAGCAACATTTGGTCAACTTTTGCAAGGCTGGATTTCTTCAAATGTAATAAAGCAACTTCCTGAATCCGTTCGCGCTACTTGGAGCAGTATAGGTGAAGTGTTTGGATTGATTGGATTTGGAGTTATTGCTGCTTTCGGCTTACTTCTGAATTACTCATTTTCATCAGAGTTAGTTTTTTTTATTGGGATTCTTATTTTTACAGTATTTTGCTATACCCTGATCATTTTTGACAAAACGCCAGTCTATCTTTCGAGTACATCATTAAAAAGTTATTTGACTAGAGCGATTATTGGCACAACAACGGTTTGTTTGGTGATCTTAGTTAGTTTTGATGTCGTGGAATATAAGTATAAGGCAAGCTCAATAAAGGAGAATAGCAATACAATTGTTTTAAATGCTTTAAGTGCAGCTTTAAAAGAGCCAGTCAGACAAGGTAGTTACACAGAGATTCTAGCAAGAGTAAACTCTATTCAAATTGAAAATACAGATGTTTGTGTTGTGGTCTCAATAAATAATAATAATCTTGGAGAGTGTGAGTCTTTTTCTAGAAGAAAAAACGTTAAGCGTATAACTAAGCCTATATTTTATGATGAAGAAAGGAAGAAAGAGGCAGCAATGGTTAGTCTCTACTGTGACTATTCTGAAATCAATTCGGCGGTTTTTTATAGAGTAGTAATTAGTATTTTTGGTTATGCAGTTTTAGGTTTTTTGCTTTTCATTTTAATTTTACAAGCATCAAAACAGATCATTAAAGAAGTGGATCGATTAAAAAGGAAGGACGGCTTACCAGATGAACACTTTGTAATATCCGAGTTTGCTCTTCTTTCAAGTGAGCTCGATTCTTATGCAAAGCTTAAAGAAAAAGCAATCACCCAAGAGATATCCTCAAAAATTGCCTCACAAGTATCTCATGATATTCGATCACCTTTATCGGCACTCGAAATGATGCTGTCTACGTTAAGTGAAGTCCCTGAAGATCGACGAGTTATCATTCGTAATGCTGTAAATAGGATAAAGGATATAGCCAATTCTTTGCTAGAGAAAAACAAAGCTTTAGAAGTGCCTTCCCATGAGACCGTTGACGAAATAGTGGTCCAATTAGGTGAACCATTGTCCGTAACTCTCTTGGCGCCTTTAATTGAGTCAGTTATAACCGAAAAGAGAACACAATATAGAAATCAGATAAAGACTGAAATCGAATTTAATCAGACATTAGAAAGTTATGGTTTGTTTTCATTTTTGCAGGAAAATGAATTCAAAAGAGTTCTTTCAAACATAATCAATAACTCAGTAGATGCTTTAGTCGCCGGAGCGGGTAGGGTTGATGTATCGCTTTCAACGGTATCTGATGGAGTTATTTCAATATTAATTTCTGATAATGGTAGAGGGATGACAGATGAGCGGATTAAGCTTGTTGGTCAGCGTGGAGTGACATTCGGGAAAAAGAATGGTTACGGTCTAGGGCTAAGTCATGCATTAGAGAGTGTTTCGACTTGGGGAGGAAGTCTAACCGTTAAATCTAAACCCAATAAAGGTACGACTATAGCCATAACTTTACCCAAGCACCACCCTTCTGCTTGGTTCGTACCTGGTTTGATCTTAAAAAGTAGAACAACGTTGGTGGTGTTTGATGATGACCAAGCGATTCATCATATTTGGAAAGAAAGAATTGAAGCCTTACCTTCTGTCAAAGTAAATATAGTGAATCTTTCAAGTCCGAGTGATTTGCGCACTTATTTTGGTAAAAATTTTGCAGATCTAGATGATGTGCTTTTTTTAATGGATTACGAAATAATAAACCACAATGAAACTGGTTTGGATTTAATTGAAGAGCTAGGAATTGCTTCACAGTCTATTCTTGTTACTAGCCGCTACGAGGAGAGGTTAGTGCGTGATCGTTACGAGCGCTTAGGTGTTAAGTTAATACCAAAATCAATGAGTGGTTTTGTGCCCATTCAAGTTGTCTAGATGCGCAGCACGTTGAATCAATAGAGGATAAGATGAAGAGAATAATAGTAACAGGAGCAACTGGCGGAATTGGTAGTGAGCTAACCATGCATTTAGCAAAGGCAGGGTTTGATATTATTCTTTTCGCTAGAGATGAAAACAGACTGCGAGCTCTGTCGAGCAAGGTTAGTGAGACGACTGAATCAAAGGGCGCCGCTTTCAGTTTAGATCTTAGCAGTATTGGCGCCATAAATAAGTTTGATTTTTCAACTCTCGGTAAAGTAGATGGCCTCGTATTGATGCCACCTCAATTAGAGCCAACTGCAGATCCTTTTGCTTCACCAGAAGCATGGAAAAAGTATTTTGATGCTAGTTTTATCGGGCCGCTTCATTTTTTTAGCCGACTTATTCCTCTATTGAAAGAGTCAGAACGTGCAAAAGTAGTTCTCATATCTGGGATTTCTTCATTACAGGTTCTTAGTCATTATGCGACTAGCAATGTTTTGCGATGTGCGTGGGTGGCGCAGGCAAAAACATTAGCTCACTACTTAGGTAAGGATTCTATTCATGTAAATACGCTATCGCTAGGTGGTGTATTAACAGACGAATATGTTGCTGAATTAAAAGTCGAAGCAGAATCAGAAAAAACTAGTATTGAGAAGCTATTGGAAAAGGAGACATCAAACGTGCCCCTTAAAAAATATGCAAAGCCTTTAGAGATTGCATATGCTGTTGAGGCATTATTGGGTAATTTTTCCGATCATATTACGGGCGTTAATATTGCTGTTGATGGTGGTTTTACAAAAGCTTATTGAAATCAAGTTTGGCTACTGATGACTTGATTCGAAGGCGCAGATCTCAGTAAAAGAATACCCATAAAGATCAACCCAATCATAAAGTACTGCGATTCATCATACTGGCGTTGGAATATGAAGTGCTCAATCAGTACCGTAAATGGAATGCTTAACAGATTCAGTAAGCTTGCAGTAGTTGCGCTCAATTTTTTAAAAGAGTTATTCATGAGAAGTTGAGCGATACAGGCTAAAGTTCCAACAGCTAGACAAGGCAATCCAATGGAAGAGAATATTGAAGAAAATCTGATGTGAAAGACAGGATTCGTAGACAAAAAATGCATTGGGATCTGTATTGAAAACTGCACGAGGCAGAACATCCAGTAAATAACCACCTCTGATGCTTTTGAGGTCATCATTTTTAAAAGAAAAAATGAGAGGCCACTAAAAATTGCTCCCATTGTTCCTAATAGTAGAAGGGAAGTGCTCAATTCCCCAACGCTAGAAAAGACGGGCATGATTACACCAATCATCACCAAGAGTAGTGCGGTAGTTTTTTGAAAGGTGATTTTTTCTTTCATAAAGAGTATCCCAAGTAGGGTGATGTACATGGGGCTTGTATAGTGGATGGCTGTTGCGGTTCCTGCTCCCACATTTTGAATCATGATGAAAAGAATGATGATTGCAAGAGTGCCGATAATGCCTCTCATGAGTAACATGAAGGAGATTGGGTTTTTGCTTTTAGAGGTTAGTACTAGGGGTGCTAAGAGAATTAACCCGACTAATGAACGCCCCAGTAAAAACTCTGATGCACTGATACCGCTACCAAAATGTGCAACAACAATGCTCATGAGGGAGTAGCAAATCGCACTCAATAGGCC
>CAIMWN010000032.1 GCA_903845155.1 Oligoflexia bacterium | reverse complement strand
CCGATGAACTCAAAAAACCAGATGGTGATTATGGTCGATATTATGGAATCTCACCTAGCTTTGCCCATTACTACTGGGCCTGGCAATGGGTTAAAACACTCATTCGCGATCAAGCGGGCGGCGATGCTCGCAAACTCGTTTCCCGCTGTTCTCAAGACTTCTACACGCACGCACTCACTTTTAAGATATAATCCCTTGTAATTTCAGACCATTACAAGAGCAAGACGGCATTAAACACTCTTTATTTAATACTGGTAAATCGAGTCGGTCTTTGCTACTCTTGGCCGCACTCATGGCCAGCGAAAAAAAAGTAGTCCCCATCACCAATGAACTAGTTTATCGAGAAGCAGTAAAAAAATTTCTCCCCACCAACCGCGAAGAAATGGAATTGCGTGGCTGGGATGAACTCGATGTTCTTTTAGTCTCAGGCGACGCTTATGTCGATCATCCTACTTTTGGGATCCCCTGCCTCGGTCGTTGGTTAGAAAAATTAGGGATGCGCGTGGGAATCGTTTCCCAACCCGATTGGAAAGACACCACCGATTTCTTAGTGATGGGTCGCCCAAGATTATTTGTGGGTGTTTCGAGCGGCACTGTCGACTCCATGATCAACAATTACACTGCCAATAAAAAGAAGCGTACTGATGACATGTACTCTGAAGGTGGCGTGGGTGGAAAACGGCCCGACTACGCTTCAATCATTTATGCTGACCTTGCGAAACAAGCTTTTCCTGAAGTTCCGGTAGTAGTGGGCGGAGTAGAAGTATCACTCAGACGACTCGCGCATTACGATTACTGGCAAAACAGAATACGCCCGTCGATCTTAAGTGAACTGAAAGCCGAATTTATGGTTTTCGGCATGGGTGAACGCACTACCCAAATGATGGTGGAGCAATTTAAAAGCGCCGAACAAGAAATTGGTGGCCCAGTTACCCTCGGGCATGAAGCAACCACGCGCGCCCTTGATTACATTAAAACTCAGCGTGGGATCGCGTTTATGTCTACGAAAGAGCACGCACGCGGGCTTGAAGGTCGTCTCACGATTCCGAGCTATGAAGAAGTACGCGACGACAAAAAGAAGTTCGCAAAAGCTGCGTACTTTATCGAGTACGAAGCATCACCCTATAATGGTAAGCGATTAATTCAGTATCATGGCGGAAAAGCAGTAGTAATCAATCCACCCGCCCTGCCCATGACCACTGAACAAATGGATACAGTTTATGAAATGCCGTTTACCAAAGAACAGCATCCTATGTATCGCCACCGAATTCCCGCAGCCGACATGATTCGCTTTTCTGTGAATTCAGTACGTGGCTGTTATGGTGGTTGTTCATTTTGTGCGATTACCCTTCACCAAGGCCGAATTGTACAATCTCGCTCTACTGAAAGTGTCTTAAAAGAAGTAGAAGCAATGAACAAAGTTCCAGGATTTAAGGGCATTGTTTCCGACATCGGCGGGCCGACCGCCAACATGTTTCAAACCAGTTGCAAGAGCACTGAAATTCAAAGCAAGTGCCGTAAGCTATCTTGTGTCCATCCAAAAGTATGCCCACAACTTCAGCACGATCATTCTCCTCAAGTGGACATGTTGAAACGTGCAAAGAAGATTCCTGGTATTCGAAAAATTCATATTGCTTCAGGTCTTCGTTACGACCTAGCACTTTCTGACCAGAAAGCGGGCCACGAATATTTACGCGAATTAATCACCCATCACGTAGGCGGGCACTTAAAAGTGGCACCAGAGCATCTCGATGATGAAGTTTTACACCTGATGAAAAAACCGGGCCTGAAAAACTTTGATGAGTTCGTAAGCTATTTCAAAGAAATTTCAGAAGAAGCAGGCAAAGAGCAGTATGTTGTACCTTATTTCATTTCTGGCTTCCCTGGAACCACTCATGAAAAAATGGAAGGCGTATACGACTACTTAAAAGACAAGGGCTGGAACCTTCAACAAGTACAAGCCTTCATTCCTACGCCCATGACTCTCGCCACGGCCATGTATTGGACTGGCCTCAACCCCATGAGCATGAAGCCACTTTTCGTCGCAAAAGACTGGAAAGATCGCAAAATTCAACAAGCATTACTTCAGCCACATAAGCCAGAACATAAGGAAGTATTGAAAGAGTACAATCGTGAGAAAAGAATTGCGGCTCTCACCGGCGGACCCAAGAAAGATTTTGGAACGTGTGACTCTCGCATACCAGTAGCAATCCAAAATAAAGTGAAGAATAAAAGTGGCCGATCATTGGTCGATGTTCCTAAGAATAAGCTCGGGCCTAAACTTTTTCTTGATTCGCGCTGATCATCATATTGATGAGTAAGATACAATCCCAGCCTGTAGAGTTTTCAATATATGCGGGATTATCGAGGTGATGATCCCAAATCCAATTGTAAATCGGCACCCCATGCTCATCCAAACGCCTTCCTATTGGTTTTTGACGAGCGCAATACCTCATTAAGTCATCGGCAGATTGCTGATTGGGCCCTTCCGCTAGAAACCGAACGATCGGGCTATCCGGCATACGGTGGGCCAGGATACGCACCTGTTTGGTGGTGAGATGCTCGGGGCCAGTTGAACCACCACTTCGCCTTTGAATTTCCTCCATGATATAAATCCAATCCATCGGCAATGTAATTTCAGAATTGATGGGTTCAACGGCAAGTTCGATCGGACTATAAACATTAATCAGTGTTCTCTTAAAACCCTTCATTCTGCTTGAATACTCTAAGCCAAGATAATCCCACACCTCCATTGCCGTTGCCCAGAACCCAGCGCGGGTGGCGCAGGTTTCAGGTGGTTTATCCTTATCGTGATTCGGCATGCATAATTTATTGTCATTACTGTCGATGTAATCAATCCAACGAGTAGCGGCTTCCGTATCTTTGGTGGCAACGAGGTACGCAAATACCCCCATGGCCATATCTCTGCTAAATTCGTTATCGCGCGTAAGCGGCTGATCTTCAGAAACGATAAATCCCGGAGAGCGCCAAAACATTCCATCAGGACCTTGCGATTTTCGAGCATAATCGCAGTATTCTTCGTCGCCAGACAAGCACAACATGCCGGTGTATTCCATCGCATCCCCAAAAGGGCATTCATGAAAAGTGATCGTTCCATCGGCACAGCGAGGTGCCCATTTTAAGATATCTCTTTTTAATTGTCTGAGTTCAGTGATGGTTTCAGAACTCAGTGTTTCAGAATTTGCAGGCAGTGTGAAAAAAAACAAACCCAAGACACTTAAGGCAATCAAAAATAAACTGATAGCCTTACCCTCGAATGAAATCGGATCCATGCATTACCCCCCGGTAGTGTTGATAGAGAAAGACCCTATTTCACTCACCGAAAAAAGGTAAGTTAAACTATCTTAACTTAACAGAATTCAAATTTTGAACCAGTCCATGGAAAAAGAATATACCGTTTCATCGCCTGTTTCCTTCAACAGTTGATCGGTTCGAGTAATGGCGTCAAATATAATTTGTTTCATTTTCTCGATATCTTTTTTTGAGAGTGACATCACCATGGTGTAGTGAAGGTCATGCTCGCGTTCAACATCAAGGGACTGTATGGCTTTCATTCTCCAATTCGAATGATGTTTAATCAAAAAAGGTGAACCTTTAGCAAGGTGAATGCGAGTTGATCCTTGAGAGAGCCTTCCATTTTTTTCCTGAATCACTCCTTTTTCAATCATAAAATCAATTATAGGATCTATGTTTTTTGCAGAGAGATGAAGATACTCTCGTATTGCACGTCTTGACTGATAAGCCTCAACTGCGCACAGAATATGAATCGCTGCATACGCCCATGAATTATAAAATGTAACTTGATCATGAACAGGAATGGTGTCATGGGCTGATATTTTGCTTGAGATTTTCTGCTGTTCAATTTGAATTTCCCGAATCTGCTTTAGATAATACCCCTCAAGTGCCTTACTGCCTGCTTTTCCAAGCTGAACAATAAGCATAAAATAATGCGATTCTTTTTCGCTCAGGTTCAAAAATTCACAAGTTCGGATCGCATGCTCTAAGCTTAAATTCGCAGATCCAGCCATCACGTTTGAAAAAAAAGTGGTTTGGCAGGGAATGAATTCGCAAAGCTGCTTTTTTCGGCCACGGTCCGACAGTAATTGCTCAAGATACTTTCGGTACTCGGTGTATTCAAATAGGTGGGTTTTGATGGTCTTCACTTCTATATATTAATATTTTTATTAATTAT
>CAIMWN010000031.1 GCA_903845155.1 Oligoflexia bacterium | reverse complement strand
ATACTGGAGACATGTCCACAAACAAACCAAAACTCTACATTGGCGTTGATGTAGGGGGCACTAAAACTGAAGTTTGCCTGATCAGCATGCCCGGACGAAAAGTTCACTCACGTGAACGCATTCATACCAATCGGCACGCTACTTTTCCCGAGTTTTTAAAAGAACTTAAGGAACTCATCGAGCGGGTGCTGGTGAAGTCTGATCTCAACGTGAGCCTTACTGCAGTAGATGGAATTGGCATGGGGCTACCGGGTTCGGTGGATCCTCGAACCCATGTCATGGCTCAAGGAAGTATCTCCTTTCTTAAAAATCAAAAATTAGAACCAGCGGTGAGAGAAGCTTTTCAATATCAGGGGCCACTTCATTTTGATAACGACGCGAACTGCTTTGCACTGGCAGAAGCTTATTTCGGTGCGGGCCATACTTGGGCAACACAAAACCAGGTTCCACTCGATGAACTTTGCCTGGTGGGAATTACTTTGGGTACCGGTGTCGGCGGTGGCCTTATTGTGAATGGAAATTTGATCCGCGGCCGCAGAGGGGGTGCTGGTGAAATTGGCCACGTCACTCTCATTGAATCAGGCTATCCTTGTTATTGCGGAAAATTTGGGTGTTCTGAACAATACCTTTCTGGAACGGCATTCGAGCGCGCGTACGCCACCCGAGCTTCAGCCCTTCATCACTTAAAAGGCAGCGAGATTTTTAAAATTGCTGAGAATCGTGATCCACTGGCCATTGCAACGATCGAATACTATCGAGATCATCTAGTCACGTTCCTGTCGAATGTGGCAAACTTTCTTGACCCTCACGTCATTGTGCTCGGAGGTGGGATGAGCACACAAAAAAGAATTTATCCCGGAATCTCGGAGCGCTTAAGCAAGGGTTGTTTTTTAACTGAAAATCCGCCGGCAGTGCTTCAAAATGAATGCGGTGAATCGGCAGGAGTGGTGGGCGCAGCGCTCTTGTCATTATTTGAAAAGAAGGAACACCATGACCACCATCCGTAAAGCTTATAGCGCTCCTTCTTACACTGTTTATGAGAACGAAAATGAAATCGCCTTGCTCGTTCACGAAATTAAAAAAATGCAGCCCAGGGTAGAAATTACCTTAGAAAACTTTCCTGAAGTAGCGAAAGGAAGAATTACCGAATGGCATGAGGGGCGTAAGTTTTTCACGGTGAAATGGGACGAAAAATCCGAGGCTTTTGATAAAAAAATTGAGTCCTCATCCGGGCTACGCGCTTTCTTCAAAGGAAAACTCTTCAGTGCCCAAATATTATTCAAGTCTACTACGGTTCGACGGCTCACTGATGAGCTTTACCATTACCGCATTCCAGACCAAATATACAAACAACAGCGACGTGCTGCCCTCCGCGTTCCCTTGGCTCCGTCTGCAGCCAAACTCGTCACCCCCCGCGGCGAGTTTAGCCTCCTTGATTTAAGTGTCAGCGGTGCGAAACTGCGATCGAATCGTAAGAAAATCCCTCCTGAATACTTTAATGTTATTTTAGAAAACTGCGCTCTGTACTTTGGGAAACGAAAAATTGATCATTCAGATTTTTCAGTTCGCATTTCCCGCGTTGAAGCCGACTTTGTGGGCGTGAAATTTCAGGGCTTAAGTAAACGCGACCAAATGGCCATCAAACAATTTTTAATGGAATCACTCAGAACCTTTTACAAGGATACTTTATGAAAGAAAGTCCACTCTTAGACCCTCACACTTGGCTTTACCCGGAAATTGAACCCTACCGAGCAGGAACGCTCACGGTCTCACCGATTCACACTCTCTATTATGAAGAGTGCGGAAACAAGAATGGGAAACCAGTAATTTTTGTTCACGGTGGCCCGGGCGGTGGAACCGGCCCCCAAGACCGCCGTTTTTTTAATCCTGATGTTTATCGCATCATTTTACTGGATCAACGTGGCTCTGGGAAAAGCACCCCGTCCGCGTCGCTGGAAGACAATACCACTTGGCATCTTATTGAGGATATGGAAGCACTCCGCTCGGAGCTCAAAATTGACTGCTGGCAAGTGTTTGGCGGTTCGTGGGGAAGCACGCTTGCACTCGCTTATGCAATCATGCACCCAGCGCGTGTCACTGAACTGGTCCTTCGCGGGATTTTTCTCGTCAGAAAAAAGGAGATCGACTGGTATTATCAAGAAGGGGCGAACGCTATTTACCCCGACGCATGGGAACCCTACCGTGACCATATTCCTGTTGGGGAACGCAATGATTTTGTAAAAGCCTATTATCAGCGACTCACCAGCCCTGATCCACAAGTTCAACTTGCGGCCGCAATTCCTTGGACTAGTTGGGAAATGTCCACCTCCCGCCTTTACACCCCACCAGAGCTCTTAAAAACCCTCGTTACCGATGATTTCGCCATTAAGTTTGCACGCATTGAATGCCATTACTTTATTCACGAAGCCTTTTTTAAAGAAGATGGTTGGGTCCTGAATCAGATTTCAAAAATCAAACACATCCCTGGAGTCATTATTCAAGGGCGCTACGATGTGGTTTGCCCGGCTATGAGCGCCTGGGATCTCCACAAGGCTTGGCCTGAAGCGAGACTCATGATGATTCCCGATAGCGGCCATTCTGCTCGCGAACCCGGTATCGCAAAGGCCCTGGTTGCCGCCACCGATCGCTTTGGGTCAGCCTAATTTATTTCTTGCGATCGCGCCATTTTGAGGATAAAACGGAAATCTCGTTTTTATTCATTAGTTTGTGGTTCTGTAGCTCAGTTGGTTAGAGCATTGCATTCATAACGCAAGGGTCGGTAGTTCAAATCTACCCAGAACCACCATTATTATATTGTGATAACAAGACGATACAGCATTCGATAAAAAATAAGATCCAACTCAGTTCTGGCTGTAAATCCACCCTAAATCCAAATTTCAAGAAACTCTCTCTGCGTCCGTCAAAGAGTTATCCTCCATCATCCCCATGCAGAGATAGTTCATCCCTGACCGGAGATTCACATCTACTCACCCAGAGACTTGGGCGAAAATGGGATCAATCATGAAACTTGGAACTACCCTCCTTTCGCTTTGCAAGAAACGAAACCTATCCATTGCTCAGCTCTCGCGGCTTTGCGGAGTTCCGACCCAAACCTTACACGGTTGGACTACGGGCAAGGCTGCGGCCAATTTGGATCAGCTAAAGAAGGTAGCCACTGCACTTGAGATTTCGTTCCATGAGCTAGCGTTTGGTGAGGCTGATCCGTTTGAAGCGAGTTCGGGGGAGATCTTGAAAGAGATTTTTAGCGGAGATGTGCGGGTGACGTTGCAAAGAATCGAAAGAAAGAAAAGAGGCAACTAAATTTTGAAAATTTGCACAATCATTTTTGGACTTATATTGTCACTAAATTCCGTACACGCGAACCCACAAAAGTTAGATGATTCAGTTAACACTGGTGAATGGTGGCGATCAAATAAAGAACTTTCAAATTGTACTGCTGCGACTGGAGAAAACCTACCTGCCGCCTTAATGAAAACTTCCGGATGCAGTTTGGATCTTTTTAACAAAGACAAAGATACGATTTTAATAGTTTGCAAAAAAAGAGTTCCCATTTCTTTTGCGCGCACAAAACAAACTTGTGAAGATAACTTGCGAAAATTTTGGCTTGGCGTATCAAAGGAGCTCACCGCAATGAAATGGGTAATTAAAAATGGTAAGACCTGTTTTAGGGCTGAAGGGGATTTCTCTCTTGCGTCAATTATGGGTAGTTTTCCCGAATGCTATAAGGAGAATCCTCAAGATTCGGTTAAAGGCATTTTCATTTTAAACTGTGAAAAATCAGAACTACATAACTCGATGATGTTTACTGAATCTTGATGCCCGATTGCTCGGGGTTCTTCACACCAAATGACAGTGCGCCCTCGATGGTGCAGAGATCACGATTGATTGTTAGCTTTTTAGTTCCCTCTTTGAGGCGTTGATTTTTCCACTTCTCAACCAACCATGGGAGCTTGGGATCATTCAAAGGTAAATCGAGCAAGAAATGAAAGGCGACGCGAATCCGTTTGGAGTAGCTTGCACCCGCTTTTAAATGGGTAGCGGCCCATGCATCATAATTCTCTTCTAAAAACTCTTTGAGCGTTGGCACTCTGTCCGCTCCAGTTTCACTGGGATCAGCACCCCCCACCACTTCACCCATGATCTCTTTCGCGCGATCTCGTGCCTGATACGCATTGATGGCACCATGCTTTCCAAGCTTTAAGCGGGTCTTTCTGCCATCGGGGCGACGGTATTCAAAATAATTAAGTCATTTCACCCGAAGGTTGCACACGCAAGATGAAGCCGCGCACCTCAATGTCATGAACCTGAAATGGCTTCTCTTTTGGAATTAGTGAGTCAATCAGGCGATTACCAATTTTACCGCGCATAAGTTAATCCTTAGAAAGACCCTTGATTCTTTTTTGGGTGACTGGTGAGCCAGTAGACATTAAAAGTCTAATTGCATCGAAGACTGCTTTGAATTGGTGATCGTACTTCTTTTCAAGCTGATCCAATCTTTTAGAAAGGTTCTTATCGGTTTCCAGCAACTCTCTCAGTTTAACGAAAGTTCTCATTACCGTGATATTGACCTGAACAGCACGATCGCTATTCAGAACACTTGAAAGCATTGCGACTCCTTGCTCTGTGAAAACAAGTGGCGTGTAACGGCGACCGCCCCACCTTTTGGTGTCAGCATACTGTTCTTTCAAAACTTCAAACTCTGGAGCGGTTAGCCTAAACATGAAATCCGGTGGGAATCGCGTCATGTTCCGTTTAATAGCTAAATTCAACTGTTTCGTCGGTACTTCATAAAGCGCGGCTAAATCGCTATCGAGCATCACGCGGTGACTGCGGATAAAGTAAATTTTATGGCCTATTTCTTTTAGCGAAAGCTGATAACTCATTTTTGCCTCTCATTTTTCATACCCATCTTGAGGTTTCAAATTGAAACCTCAAGATTCGGCATTGTGCTACTATTTCCGTTTCAACTTGAGGTCACAGATTGT
>CAIMWN010000030.1 GCA_903845155.1 Oligoflexia bacterium | reverse complement strand
TTATTTTAAAAAAATTTTGGATGAATTGGTTGTATTCTCATTCGATTAGAGAATCTGAAATTCATGAATTATAGTTTTTTTACTAAGAAATACTGCTGCCCGGCCGTGTTCAGATTCTTTGCGAGATCGAGTGCTTTTTTTCCATAGCCAAAGTAAAGGTCAGAACGAGCAATGCCGGTGATGGCGCTGCCTGTATCCTGCGCGAGAAAAAAACGCGAAAAAGGTGCGAGCGCTGGCCCCTGTGGGGACGTGATCTTTTCGGCCGCTTCGATAAAATTAAGGACGCCTGATACCGGATAATGTTTTAGGTCGATGGCGAGCGAGCGGTTCTCGGTAAGGGGTATGCCGTCCACGCCAGCAGGCTCATCGGTGGATAAGGTGAAGTAAACGTAACTCGGTGTTTGGTCAAAAATAGTTCTTAGTAATTCAGGGTGGGCTACGAGCACAGCGCTTTGCGCTTCAAAGGAGTGATCCGCTTCGGTGATGAGGCCCATCTCCATTAAGATTTTAGCGAGAAATTTGAGTTTCTTGCCATTATTCCCAGCGTAGCTAATATACTTCACTTGTTTCTGTTGTCGTTCATCGATGAGGTCTACGCGGCCGCCGCCTTGGACTTGCAACATGTAGAGATCGAAAAGGCTGGCATCCAGATATGCAATTTCTAAATTTTTCCCTTTTAAGCGCTCATCGAAAATAATTTGTGAACGAGTGAGTGAAGTGAGGCCGGCGCTGTCGGGTTTTTTGTAAAGAGGAAGTGCGTATTTCGGCGATGGAGTCAGTGAACCTTCATACTCGGGACTATAATAGGCAGTAAAAAAAGATTCGGATTGATTTGGAGAGTACACCAGGTACTGATCTCGGACGCTTGTTCTGAAGGAAGCAATGCAGTCTTTTCGTGAAGTGTTTCTGATGCAGTTCGCCGCGCCCTCAGCAAGCGCTCTAAATTCAATCAGTGTATCTTTTAGAATCGATTTTGGAAAAATATCGGAACCAAATTGAATGCTGCCGTTCAGCGGAACTCTTCCATCTGCATAGGCTTTTATTTGTCGTTCAATTGCAATGCTCAATTGCGAGAAATCAAGATCATCTTCAAACTGAATCTTGCTTGAGTCTACGAGATGAGTGGGCGTCACTAAACTTGGCTCATTTTTAGTACCACTCAGTGCGTGTTTAGTACTGGCACAGCCAATACTTGTACAAAAAGCGGCACTCAGTGAAAGTAAACTTAAAACCACTTTCCGCATTTAGACTTGCTTCTCGTAAATTCGCCAACGGCGGTAGAGGGGAGCACCCAAGTCCTGCCAAGGCTTATTCATCGCAACATTATCTTCAAGAATCCATGATGCTTCACCTGCAACATAGCCAAATTTTTGTGCGCGTTCAAATGCTTCATAGGTAAAGAGAGCGAAAATACCGGAGCCACGGTATTCGGGTTTTACTCCCAAGGTAATAATTCGAACTGACTTCAATAATTTTTTACCAAAGAGAAGCTTGAAAATACCGGTAGGGAAAAGCCTGCCGTTCTTAATGTGTTTGAAAATATAATTGTAGTCAGGCACGGCGAGCATGAAGCCAGCTGGCTTTCCATCGATCTCTGCGATGAATGCCATACGAGGATCCATGATCATTTTCATATCTTTTGCCGCAAAGACGAATTCTTCCTTAGTCATTGGAAAGAAACCCCAGTTTTTTTCCCAGGCAGCATTGTAAATATCAAAGCAGGCTTCGATTTCACCGGCGAAGTTTTTAACGTTGAGGTCTCGGAATTTGATTCGTGAATTTTCACCGCGCAATTTTTGAACGTATTTCTTTACCTTCTCTGGCAAATCTACGCCCTTTTCTCTGACCACAATGTAAGCGACTAAGTCTTTCGCTTTAGTGAGGCCGTAAGCATCGTGAAGCGCTTCATAGTACTTAGGGTTCCACGTGGTTTGAATAGTTGGGTGTTGGCTTTGACCGCGAATCAGTAGCCCACATTCGTGATTAGTAGAGGGATTCATTGGGCCCATCATGCTGGCGAGGCCGCGGTCCTTTACCCATTTCTCAGCTGTTTGAAAAAGCAAAGTCGCCACTTCTTGATTGTCGATGCATTCAAAAAAACCAAAGAAGCCAGTTTTATCATTATAGAACTCATTATGCGCACGATTTTCAATCGCGGCGATACGACCAACGGGTTTTCCATCTTTTTCTGCAATATAGAGTTGAATCGTGGCGCGTTTATAGAAGGGGTTTTTTTCGGTATCAATCAGCTCATAAACCGACATCCGCAAGGGCGGTACCCATTGCGGATGTTCTTGATGATTATAAATTTTCCACATCACATCAATAAATTGATCTCTGCCCTTTTTGCCTGAAACTTCGCGAATGGTAATGTTACTCATTCAGACACGGTAGACCAAAATACTGAAATTGTGAATCTAAAATGAACTGCTGAAAGCGGCACCAGTAACCTGATCGAGATCAACACCGTGCTTTTTTACAGTATCTCGGGCATCAAACATAAAAGTTCCGTAGTTATAATCTGCAGGACTTGCGCCATCGTGAATCCCCACTACTTTTACGGTACCCATTGAAGTGATCGAAAGAATTGAGCTTCCGCTATTGCCCGGTTCTGTATCGCATTGATGAGCAAATTCAGAAACAACGGCACCCGCACCAGCACCGATAACTGACTTCGGTTGAAGTGCGCAGTACTGTGACCATTCGAGTGGCCGCGCTTGAGGGTAGCCAAAAATAGTGAGTTTAGTGCCAGTAGGCGTTCTTTTGGTATCAGTAGAAATTGCAATTTTTGCTTTTGGGGCTTGATCGACTTTGAAAATTGCAAAATCTCTAGACTTAGAAAGTTCTGCGTAAACTACTTTAAGACATTGACTGGTTAAAGTAATGAGTGGTTTTGCATTTCCTGTCTTAGGAGAGCCGCGATAACCCCAATATACTTTCACGGTAGTGCAATCTTTATTGGTCGCCGTTTGTGCTGCGGGATTATTTTCATCTAAGAAGCAGTGGCCTGCACTGAGTGCATAACCATTACCTAAGTGAGTAGCAGAGCAAGCGCCCTGTCCATTAATGTTGATGAGACCGAAAGCGTCGATCACATTGCGAAGGTTTGCTTCAAGGTTTGATCCATCTACTTTGACTGGAACAAGGTTATTTTCACCGATAATTTTTGATGGAAACGAATCTGAGAGTTGGCTGAGTTCGTTTATTTCGCTTTGTTTTATTTTTACCGAAGATAGTATCGGTTCTACAGTGATGGGGTTTTGGGCCCTTCCGCAGCCGCTGGTGATGAGAGTAAGTAATAGTAGCTGTATAGCGAAAAGAGAAAGGTTTCCCTTGAATTTCATGTATCCCCCTTGAAATCCCCGTCAGCGTCATTGCTTTTCGAGGTTTAGATACATAACTACAGATTTCGCGAATTTAGAAGATTCTTGGCTATTATTTATATTGATCTAGTCTGGTTGCGGCAGATAAAATATTGACGATTTTTGAAATAATGGTTTGCCAGGTGGGGTTTTATAAACCCCCGGGTTTTGATTCTCTCGGTCAAAACCAGGGGGAAAAACAATCTCTCGGTTCTCTCTTGCCCGTCACAAATCTGTGCCGGTTTTCATTCAGTGATTCTAGCTCGGTTCTAGAAGTTTATCAAGAATTAATTAAACTTATTTAGTTTAATTAGTTAAAGTTAAAAATCTTTTAAAAACAAATAGTTGTATGTTTTTAATTTTGTTAAAAACCATCCTCTCAACGAAAAAGCGGACTTGCGCAACACAGGCGCAACAGTGAGTCGCGTTGGCCAGGTGCTGCCAAGAAACATTTATATATAGTAATGATTTATAAAGTAGGCTCGTCAAACAACTCGCGCAATAGGGCGCTTTTACTCGTGGAATGAGAGGGCCGAGTCATGACTGAGATCTTGCACTAACTAAAAAAAGGGAAGACACTAAGGGGAATATGAAACAGAAAACCTTCGCGTTTATTTCGACCCTCCTTCTTCTTAGTTCCACCTCATCGTTTGCGCAAACCTTGCAGTGTCAAAGCGTGCCGGCACTCATGAATGTCTTTTTAAACAATCACTTTTCCATGAATCAGCTTAACGCTGAAGTGAAGACGCGAACCGTGGTTTTATTTTTGAAGTTTATTGATCCTAACAAACAGCTTCTCTATAAAGCAGACGAGAAAAAAATCAAAACGAGTCTTGAGGCTCTTTTTGATTCTATGAAGACTGGCAATTGCGCCGCCCTAGGAGAGGTTTCAAATATTTTAGTTGAACGTGCCGAAGAAAATTTAAAAATCGTAAATGAAAAGTTCAAAGGTAAATTTGTATTAGACGAAACGGTAAAATATCAGACTGATACGAAGAAGCGCGATTATCCGAACGATTTAGAGGGGAAGAAAACAATCATTGATGCAGCTGTTTACACCCAAATTGCTACCATTATGGCGGGCGACGTTACCCTCGACAAAGCAAAGCAACAATTGATCAAGCGATACGAGCTTTCGATAAAGCGCGCGAAAGAGATGACCCAACCGAAAATGATCAGCCTGTTTGCGGAATCCTTCGCGCACTCACTCGATCCTCACTCTGATTATCTCTCGCCTGAGCAACTCGATGAATTTCGGATCAGCATGAATCTATCATTAGAAGGGATCGGCGTATCTCTCAGTTCTGATGATGGATACACCGTGGTTCAAGAAATTATTACTGGCGGCAGCGCCGATCGTGCCCATGCGCTTCAGCCTAAAGATAAAATCATTGCAGTTGCGCAAGATAAAAAGGAATCAGTCAATATTGTCGACATGGATCTCTCAGATGTAGTGAAAATGATTCGCGGTAAAAAAGGCACTAAAGTAAATTTAACTGTGGTCAGACAAAAGGGCACGAAAAGTGAAACCTTTAATGTGATGCTTGTTCGCGACAAGGTAGACATGAAAGAGCAAGCTGCAAAAGTAACCTATGAGACTAAAAAAGTAGGAACGAAGAGCTATAAAATTGCACTGATTGATCTTCCTTCTTTTTACGGTGGATCAGAAAAGAATGCGCGCGATTGTTATTCTGATCTCAAAAAGTTGGTAGAAGAGGCAGCGGCCAAAAAAGTGGACGGAATGATTTTGGATTTATCTACTAATGGCGGTGGTCTTCTTCAGGATGCTGTGAAAATTGCCGGGCTATTTATTAAAGCAGGACCGGTAGTTGCTACTCAGGACGTAAAGAAAAACCGCGAAGTGCTTGCGGATGATGATGCCAAAGTGGTTTACAGTGGCCCTCTGATGATTCTGACGACTCGCCAGAGTGCCTCAGCTTCAGAAATTTTAGCAGGAGCAATGAAGGATTATCATCGTGCCCTGATTGTGGGCGGTGATCATACTTATGGAAAAGGCAGTGTTCAGGTATTGAACCCGCTTCCTTTGGGCCTGGGAGCGATGAAGCTCACTACTCAAATGTTCTATTTGCCAGCAGGTGTTTCTACGCAGTTCGGTGGGGTGGTGTCTGATATTTCCATGCCTTCTTACCTCGATCTAGATGATCTCGGTGAACAGTATATGGATTACGCGCTACCTCCTACTAAAACAGAGCCGTTCATTTCTATGGAAGCTGCTCAGTCGAAAGATCCAAAAGAAGCTTGGACCGCAGTGAATGATACCTTAGTGAAATTCTTAAAAGATAAATCTTCAAAACGAGTTGAAGCGAATCAAGAGTTTAAAGATATTCAAAAAGACCTTGAAGAGACCAAGAAGAATGAAGGTTGGATTAAAGTTGCCGATATCATGAAAAAATCTGGCAAAGATAAGCAGAAGCGCAAAGATCGTAAAGAGAAAGCGACCACTGCAAAAGGCCGACAAGAACTTTGGTTGAAAACGCCACAAGTGCAAGAGTCGATCAGTATTATGGAAGACTGGTTAAGTTATGCGCCAGCGCCTTCTACTGCGAAGAAGTAGCGTTCACCTACTGCCCCTTTTTGTTGATGATCACATAGATCACAGGCTGGCAAATCCCCTACTTTTTAAAGCATTTTATTGGAGTCGCCTTCCAAGGCGTCTTAATGATCCCGTCCGCGGTTCAGATCCCAAAAAAATGCTTTAAAAAGTAGGGAGTTTGCCGGCCTTTACGGATTGTGATTATCAACGAAAAGGGCAGTGGGTGAATTTCGCCATTCAGTGACTTGCTTTTTTTATTTCTTTTTAGGGATCGGCGCCGGCGTCGGTGCGGGAGTGGGGGTTTCATCCACTTCCAGGATGATTTCGTCAGGAATGTTATCTGCGTTTAAACTCTGCACTTTTTCGGGCGCAGCATCCGCCGATTTTTTCGATTTGTTTTTAGGTAAACTCTTGGGTGCCTTGCCTGCGGTTTGCGAGGGTGGGACTTCGGCATCGTCGTCGTCCTTGGCAAGTTTGTCTAGACTCTTATCGCTTGCGGAACCCTGAGTAGGTACGGCGATTTTGTTGGTTCTTGTTTTGTCTTTAGATGAAAAATCGTTTAGTGCTTTCACTCGATTAGCGGTGTCGTCTGAATTCTGCGTTAAGCTATCAATGGTTTTAGTGTCGTGCGCATTAGTAGTGCTGAGTTCATGAAAAAGCGAGTCTGCCTTCGCATTATTTAAATTAAACAAGTTTAAAATAGTCATTAAACTGGCGATCTCTGATCTATTCATTTGCTTAGAATATCACATCCAGTTAAAATTATGGAAGGGTGTAACAAATTATTCGGGGGAATAAATATGTTTCGATGTAGCTATCCATTTCTATTTTTGGCGTTGCTCGCTTTATCCACTTTTTTAGTGGTGCCATGCTTCGCAACCGCTACTGCTCCGACGACGGCCACGCAAACCGATACCAGTACCAATGCACACGGTGAAACGAATACGTCTACTGACGAAACAGCTGCGACTGATCCTGATACAGATACGAACACTCCACCAACAGTCACCGCAACCGTTGCGGCTCCCGCTACCGCTGGAAATATTTCGGTAGCCTGTCTTGATGCGAGCGGAAATATTCAGGGGGGCGATCCAGCTCTTACTTGTAAGTCAATCTTGCCAAAGTGCACCGATATGGTGAACACGGTGGCGGCTCGAGTAAAAGACCTACTTTCTTGGAAAATTTATGGCTACCGAATGGGACTTGATTTAGATGTGTTTCAAAGTACGCCAGACCATTTAATTTATAAGCAAAAAATGTCATATCCAGTCTGCAACGTCATGGGTCCGACCGTGCAATATAAAGGGGCTCGTCCTGCATATTTTTCGACGAATCGACCAGCACAAACCCAAAGCTTCGAAAGCGCGGGAATTGAATACAGTCAACAATTGAGTGCTCCCGGGGTAGCGAAAGCCCCGGCTGTATCTTGCGGACTGAGGCCCTCGGTGGGGGGCGGAAAAAGTAGCATGGCACTTGGTTTTAATTCAACGAATGGAACACCCAACGCTAACGGTACTCTTACTGGCGATGGTGCTTTATGGACCTCGTATATGTTGGGTGCATATCCTTGGATTATTAGAGCGGAAGCCGCAAACGTGCTTGCTAGTCTTGCCGCTAGCAACGGTTCAATAGGGTCGTTAGTGACCACGCCAGAAATTGCGCAAAGGTTGAGCATTGTTCAGTCGGGCATGCAGTCATTTTACAAACAGCTGGGAACGGCAGCCCAGTCAGTTTGCAATAGTTCACAAGATATCGTGGCGGATTGTCTAGCAGGCAAGATTGCGATTAATAATCCAGGGGTTAAAATTTGCACCTTGGCGCAAGCTCAGTTGTCGATGAATCAAGGGGCGTTTCCGAATATGGTCGTTGCGACGATCATTAAGAATGTACAAACCCAATATAATTCATTGTTTCAAGGCTTGGTGGTTTCAGGCACTGCTTCTTATAATCAATTTATCGGAGCCGTTCAGCATGTTGAAGGTGGTTCAAGTAGATATAAAAAGTCCTGTCTTGCATCTCGGATTTTTGATGGTGGAGATTTTTATACTTGGAAATCTAATAAGACAACTGAAGACACCGATAGCAGTAGTAGGAATTGTTGGTCCCCGGTGACCTATGCAATTAGCACTGGTGCACCACAATTTAACGTCAATGGCTCTGGTGCGGGATTTTTTGCAGCAGTCGGTGGAGTGGTGAGTGGGGCTATTACGGGAGGGATTATTGCGGGTCCGGTGGGGGCAGTGGTTGGCGCGGATGTAACAGTTGCTTCAGATGCGCTCTCCAGCTTGAGTGGTGGAGGCGGTGGGCCCAATTCACAGAGTACCTTGAATTTTGGCTTCGCAGGACGGGTCGAGTACCTCATTCGAAGTCAAGTTTGCGGACAAAAGGCGAGTTATACTGAATCGTCTCCTTGCGATGCGGTGCAAATTGGCGATACTCCTGCTAAGGCCAATCCTAATGCAGTAATTTCGCAGAGTGGGAGCTAGTATGAGTACAATTCAAAATTTATTTATTTATATTTTCACCGGAATATTAGCACCAACCTTTGCGTTTGCAATTTCGTTGGAAGGATCGAGCTCCAGCGTGAGCTTTAACTATGCCTGCGTAGGGATTGATGGCGCGCCCATTCCGGTCGGAAGTTCAATGGCTACTCTTTGTTGCGACAGTAATATGCAACTCAAATCTCCTCCTGATCCAACGTGTATGGCTGGATTCAATTCCATTAATGTTGATGCGGTTCAAGGGACCGCTGTAAGCATCACACTAGCGCTAAATATTTTAACTGCTGCCAACAACATGAATGGTTCAGTTAACAATAATGATATGGTTACTTCCGTGACCCCAGCGGTCGCTACTGCATCCGTTCCCAGTGTGCAAGCGCTCGGGGCGACGGCGGCAGTTCCAGGCTATGGTAATAGTGGCACGAGTTCTGGCACCCTTGCAAACACGCAAAGTAGTTCTGGTGGGAGCGGAGGAGCAGGGGGTGGGGCCGGAGGTGGAGGGGGCGGTGGTTTAAGTTTGGGTGCCGCTTCGAACACAGCAGCGAATCAAGCAAATGCAATTACCGACTCGGGCAATTCCATCGACGGCGCAAGAGTGGCATACGTGCAAGGGAATGGTGACAAAGCAGGTGGTGGTGGATTCAACTTTGGTTCGAAGGATGCGGGAATTTCTAAAGATGGCGCAGACACCATTAATCTCGGTGACGAAACAAATGGTAAATCGCGTTCGCTTGCGGATGAAGATGGTGTGGGAGTTTCGGACGACCCTGCCGACTATTTCAAAAGAACCGATCGCTCCACCAATCTTTTTAAGATCGTTTCAAATCGCTACTTTAAGAAGAAATCACTCTGGAAAGTGAAGCAGTAATGAGTCATTCTGAAAGGGATGTCTCAAAGTATAAAAAAATTTAAAATAATTTGTAGTGCTGCCGTCATTGTCGCGGCCCTTGGTTATTTCGTAGATATCTACGACTTGCTCCTCTTTAGTATTGTAAGAGTAGATAGCCTTCGTGCGATTGGTTATCAAGGAAGAGAGCTCGAAGTCGGAGCGCTCCTCAACAATATTCAAATGACGGGCCTCATGCTGGGTGGAATTGCGTGGGGGATGCTCGCTGACAGAAGAGGGCGTCTCTCGGTTTTATTTGGTTCCATTTTTCTTTATTCGGTAGCCAACTTTTGTAATGCATTCGCTATTAATTTTACTCAATACGCCTTTTGTCGTTTTTTTGCAGGCTTAGGCCTTGCGGGCGAACTCGGTGCAGGGATTACGTTGGTAGCAGAGGTGCTGCCAACGGAGCTACGCGGTTACGGCACGATGGTGGTGGCAACGGTGGGAGTGATGGGTGCAATTGTGGGTGGTTGGGTAGCCCAAACTTTTGATTGGCGATTCGCATTCAAAATCGGCGGGATGCTTGGTTTCTTTTTATTAGTTCTGCGGATTGGTGTTTCTGAGTCGGCAGTATTTAGTGCCGGCCTGAAAAACAAAGACATCTGTCGTGGGAATTTTCTTCATCTTTTTACCAGTAAAGATCGGTTTCAGAGATTTTCACTTTGCATTCTTTCGGGTGTGCCCATTTGGTTTACAATTGGGATATTGGTTACCTATGCGCCTGAGTTTGCGAAAAACTGTGGAATTACGGAACCCATATCAACGGCAAAAGCAGTGATGGCTTGCTATCTTGGGTTCGTGTTTGGGGATTTTGCTTCAGGTTTTTTCAGTCAAATCATTAAAAGCAGAATTAAAGCCGTAAAACTTTTTGTAGTCGTGAACGTTGTTGCAAGTGTTGCCTATTTGTTTGCCCTCAAAGGAACGTCTGCCGGCATGCTTTATTTTGCTTGTGTAGTAGTGGGAACCACTGCCGGGTATTGGGCGGTGGTCGTCACGATGGCTGCGGAGCATTTTGGAACTAACATGCGTGCAACGGTGGCGACTTCGGTACCAAATTTCATCAGGTTTTCTTTGGTGCCGATGAGTTTAAGTTTTATCGGCCTTAAAAAATATTTTGGTCTAATTGGTTCCGCACTCATCGTCAGCCTTTTTGTTTCGATAGTGGCTTTCATTGCTGCTTCAAAATTAAAGGAAACCTACAGCAAGGATTTGAACTACTTTGAAAAAATATAAGAAAGTACAAGTTTGGATCGCAAGAAATTATCCGGGAAAAACCCCTCAAGTGCTCCTTTTTGAAGTCATTCAAGAGCGAGGTGGTGGGTGGCACCCGGTGACGGGTAGTGTGGAAAAGGGCGAGGCCCTATTTGATGCTGCAAAAAGAGAAACGGAAGAAGAAACAGGACTCACTGCTTCTGATTCTCAGTGGAAAGATTTGAACTTTTCTTATTCCTTCGAGGGGCGGTGGGGGAAAGCGGAAGAGCATGCCTTTGGTGTTATTTTCCCTGAAATGAAAGCAAAAATTAAACTCGACCCCAAAGAGCATTTGAGCTGTAAGTGGGTCGGTGTGGATCAGGCCATGAAGATCCTGTCATTTGAGAGCCAGAAACGTGCGCTTGAGTTATTTTCGTGCTATCTTGACTAGGTCATGCAAGCAGATAAACGCCTTCCCTTTGATGATCTAGATTGGCCAAAACTTTTGGAGTTCGCAGCTCTGGAGGCCCGTACCGTTTATGGCAAACAAAAATTATCTGAATTAAATTATCCTGAGAATTTTGCCTCGACACTTGAGCGTGCGCAAGAATTACAAAATGAAACCCTTGAGGTGGCGGCCATTATTGACCGCGAGGCGCTTTGGGGGCCACTCAGAGGTTTGGAAGAAGTACATGACGAACTCGAGAGTCTTCAGAAATCAGGAGTTCTTGAAATAGCGGCACTCGCAAGGCTTCGCGCTTGGTTTTACTGTTTTGATTCGTGGAATCACTTTCCAAAGGAACTCGCCGGAAAAGTTTTTAAACAGGCCTTGGTACAGATTTTTGATCCGCACGAATGTTTGCGGGTGCTCGAACGGGTTCTTACTCCTACGGGTGAGTTGTCAGAAAAGGCCTCCCCCAAGCTTCATTCTATTTTTACGCAAGTGCGAGACTTGAGGCGGGAGATTTCAAGCCGCATGGAAGCGCTTACTCGTGAATACGGAGCACGAGGCGTATTGCAAGAAAAATATTCTGACGTGCGAGATGGCAGGTATGTGCTTCCTGTGCGCGTGTCTGATCAAAGTAAAGTAGAAGGCCGAGTAGCAGAATTGTCGGTGAGTAAGCAAACCGTATTTATTGAGCCCAAAGAAGTGGAACTCCTGCAAACCCAACTTCGCAGAAAAGAAGCAGAAGTCTCAGAAGAAATTTTTATTATTTTGACCGCCGTTTCAAAACAGATTCAACCCTTTGTTGGTGTGATTGAAGCATCTGTGTTGATTGTTTCTTATTGGGATGTGGTGCAAGCGCGTGCGAGGCTTGCAAAGAACTACGGAGGCAAGTCCATACAACTGAGCCCTACGCGCGAATGGATCCTTCACGATACTGCAAATCCGATACTTTTTTGGAACATGGAAGAAACTCAAGTGGTGCGTAATACTCTCGAACTCTTTCAGCCCAAGCAGATGATCTTACTTTCTGGGCCGAATACGGGCGGAAAAACAGTGCTTTTGAAAACTTTGGGTTTATCGGCAGTTGCTGCGAGAACCGGTTTTTTTTACCCCGGTACCGGAAAGCTCAGTGTTCCATTCTTCGATCGATTTTTTGTCGATTTAGGAGATCCTCAGTCGATCGAGGAACATGTTTCTTCGTTTTCAGGCCACGTGATGAAAATGAAGCGAATTTTGGAAGGCCTAGGACCGGAGAGTTTGATTCTGGTTGATGAAATGAATTCTGCCACTGACCCAGAGGAGGGCGCTGCTCTTGCCCGCGCATTTGTAGAAGCTATTTTAAATACAGATGGCGCCATCTTGATTGCGACCACGCATGATCCGCGGCTCAAAGTAATGGGCGTGAATGATCAACGAGTAATGAGTGCGAGTATTGTCTTCGATGAAGGTAGTTTGAAGCCCACTTATAAAGTAATCTTTGGTGCGCCCGGCAGGTCACGCGCGCTAGAGACTGCTCGACGTTTGGGAATGCCCGATTCGGTGCTCGAAGCAGCGCAGAATTTTTTAAGTGGCGAGCATCGCGCTTTTGAGCAAGTGATTGAGACCCTTCAAAGCCAAATTGGAACCGTAGAAAAGGCCCGCCTTGAGGCAACGCAACTCAAAGAGGAGGCCGAAAAGTTAAAAGCAGAGTGGGAAGAAAAAGTTCAAAAGACGGTGCAAGAGTCGATAGAGAAAGCGCGGCAAAAATTAAAACATGTTTTAGAGTTGGCGCAAATTGAAGTTCGCGAAACCGTTCATAAAATTCAATCTTCAAAAACGCATAAGCAGCTTGATGATTTAAGGCGTGAACTCAATGACTCATTCGAAGCAGGCCAGAAAAGAATTGAAGCATCTGTTGCAGAAGCGGCACCCGAACTGACCGAAGCCTTAGAGAAAATTGAACCGGCTGAAGCGGCTCATGCCAAATTCGAAAAAGGAATTTGGGTCAGGGTACCGAAATGGAAAAATGTGGGCGAAATCGTAGAGTGGGACGGCAAAAAGGCCAAAGTTGCTCTCGGTGCTCAGCAGGCTTCAGGATTTGGGAAAGCCTTTATGGTTACGGTATATGCTGTAGAAATGGAAGTACTGTCAGAACGAGAGCAGCGCCAAGTGCTGGGGGTGAAATCTGGTTCACAGGCGAAAGGTTCTAAAGTATCCATTCAAACCGAAGCCACAGGTCATGTCCCTGACCAACTTGATTTACGTGGTCAGCGGCTTGACGATGCAATGAATGAAGCCACTCATTACCTGGATCGCGCTTTTAGGTCGGGAAAAAGTGAAGTGACCATCGTTCACGGTCTTGGAACAGGCGCCTTACGAGAGGGGCTTCGTAAATTATTAAAAGGTACCAATTATGTGGCGCAAGTTCAGGACGCAGGTTCAGCCGGCGCCACCCTCGTTCGATTTTCGCGCTAATAGGGTGTTGAAAAAAACAAATCTGCTGCGTTTTTGGCGCTCTAGCTCGTCAACGTACTCCTGTACGCCTCTTCGCTTTCGTGCCGCACACTTCGCATCTTTGTCCTTTTGAACGCCTATATTTTACACAGCGTCAAATAAACAAGAATTGTGTAATAAATGTTCCTCTCTTATTCTAAAAGGGATGAAGCACTTTGATCTCATAAGAATGTTCACAGAATGGAATTTAAGATCGTTTCAAGGGAAGCTTCCTGCATTAGAGCTTCGATGGAATTCTCGCCTGCAAACCACCGCGGGGCGATTTATTCCTGATCCCGAGAGGCCAGTGATTGAAGTGGCTTCTTATTTAATCGATGAAGAAAACGCTGAGTTTCTCGTGAGGGATACACTAGGGCACGAGATGATTCATTACTGGCTGTGGATGAAACAAAAGCCATATGGGCATACCCCTCTCTTCCATGAGAAAATGCAAGAGATTGGAGTGAGTCGCTATAATCCGGTCCCGAAACACCGGCCGTTTAAGCATTGCTACGTTTGCGATCGCTGCGAACAGCGAATTTTGGTGAGAAAGCGCCTCAAAACCGCTGCTTGTGCTGCCTGTTGCAACCAGCATAGTAATGGCAAATACCACGCTCAGTTTAAATTAAGACTAGAGCCGGGCCTGATTCCAGCCGTTGATCTTCCAAAACGCGCGTGATACGTTTTGAGCAACGATGGATCCATTCTTAGAAACTTTTGAAAAGACTTTACAGTCGTTTATTGTTAAGACGAAAAATAAACTCGATTCCCAAGAAGTGACACTTCAACAATATGAAGAGTTTTTTCGCCAATGCGAGAAAATGTTTCCGGCATATCAAGAGTTTGTTGCGCAATTACTGGGGACCTTGAGTGCTATTGAGCAGAAGCAAGAACGGGAACAAAAGCAAGAACCACTGAGTGTGTCGATCCGCGAAAAACAAGCCGCTCCAAAACTAAAGTTACATCAGGGTGCCCCGAAGTCTGTGTTGATCGTTGATAGTACCGAAATCAATCGGGTATTAATGAGCCATTATTTTAAAGACCTTCCCATTAAGCTAGAGTTTTCAGCAAGTGGTGTGGAAGCGGTCAAGCGATGTCAGAGTTTGCAAGATCAGGGCAAGCGTTATGATCTCATTCTCATGGATCTTCAGATGAAAGACATGAGTGGCATACAGATGGCTGAGCAAATTAGAGTGTTTGAAAAGACCACTCCTATTTTTGCAATCACCCATCTCGAACCGAGCGATGCCGAATTGAAATCAAGTATTGAATCAGGCTGTAATCGCTACCTCAGCAAATCTCTTACCAAAGAGGCCCTGATTGAACAAGTGAGCGCAGAGTTGTTCACGTAAGTAGTGTTCGTAAAATATTATATATTCTATAAAAGTTATTTCAAAATTTTTTTCGCAAACTTTAATGGATCTAATGAAAAAGTAATCAGTCCACAGTCATGTTACAGTGGCACTCACGTCAATTTTTGATCATCCTAAAGTGTTTTAACGATAAAAGAGGTGGCATGTAATTCGCTATGATTGGTATTATATAGCTATTAAGAGTAGCAAAGAGAATAGCTGAAGTAGGGCGCATTGTGTTTGCATCGCTTAATTTTTGAAACCAAAAACGGGAGAAAAAAATGAAATCAAGAATTGTACATTTTTTTACATTCACTTTCGTGGCGACTTTACTGTTGCTCGTGAGTCAGTTTGTAAATCCGGTCCGCGCACATGCGCAAGAGGCAGTGAGTTGTGAGTTTATTGAATACGACTACCTAGCGTTGAACGAAGATGTCCTCACTGCGGTTGAGCAAGGGGAATATAAAACAGGATATGAGCATTACGTTAAAAAAGGACAGTTTGAAGGCCGTAGGGTGAACTTTAATTGTACTGATGGTTATCCGGCTTATCCGACTGGTAATTGTCAATTTAACGAACATGATTACCTTTTTCTGAACCCCGATGTAGTTGAAGCCATTCGGAGAGGCGAATTCCTCTCGGGATATGATCACTACATTCGTGTAGGTCAATTTGAAAACCGCCGCATCAGTCTTTCCTGTGGAAGAATTCATGATGGTCGTTGGTGTGAATACAATGAGAGCGATTACTTATTCCTGAATCCTGATGTAGCAACTGCAGTTCGTCGCGGTGAATTCAGTTCAGGGTATGAACATTACATTCGATACGGACAATACGAAGGAAGGCAAATCAGCGTGCTATGTGAAAATCATCGACCTTACCCGGGTCGCTATGGTTACCCGTCGGATTATCCTGCACATTATCCGCGTGGATATCCGCCGAGATATCCACCTTGTCCTCCGCCGAGGCATCAAGGGCCACCAGAGCATTACCCGCCCCATCCAGGCGGCCAACATCCTGGTCCCAACCCAGGACCTAGTCATCCGCCCGGAGGTGGGCATCCTGGCGGAGGTCATCATCCACTTACTTTCGACGAAAATCTGAACTAATAGGCAGATAAAAATAAGCATCAAAAACCCCGATTAGCTTCGCTGGTCGGGGTTTTTGTTTATTAAAAATGCTTAAAAGTGCTTGTGATGTCATTGAGATAGTAATATTCTGTTTGGAATAATTGCATTAATGAACTGAGGTAGTTTGCATGAGTATAGCTCTAATGAACCCATCGCCCCTGATCTGGATTATTGAAGACGAAGAGGATCTGGCCACCACCTACGCCGAATATCTCAGTCCTCAATATCAAACCAAAGTGTTTTTAACTGCCAAAGAAGCATTGGCTCAGTTCGAGTCGGGAGAGGATCGCCCTGCCATAATTATTACTGACGTGAAATTACCGTTTATGGATGGCATCAGCTTTCTTGGTGAAATCAAAAAAAAATATCGGCCCGTCCCCGCTATTATGATCTCCGGATACGCCGAGAAGAATGAACTGGTTAGGGCTGCAATGGTCGGTATTCAGGGCTATTTAGATAAGCCCTTCCATTTAAATTTGCTCAATCATTTAATTGAGAAAGTTTTAAAAGAGGATGCACTCGTGACAGATCCCTTTACCCTTTATCAAGATCGCACAGTGCTTGCGGATGAGTATTCGGCACTCTGTGTTCAACGTTATATGAGTGCTGAGAATGCCTTGTCTCAGGCTGGTGTTCCCTATCCTGAGTCAGGTGAGGCGATGGAGTGCCATCGTAAGCAGCTAGGGCGCGAAAATCTACTCAGCTTGCAGCTGCGAGAACTCGACTCTAAAATTAACGTTTGTCTAAAAAATTAGATTGAGCGAGTAGGTATTCAAATTAATGAATGAGGCCAAGGCGCTTCAGTTTTTCCATGAGCACCACACGTTCCATGCGACCTGCGCGAGCAACTTTGTCTAAGTCATGGTTAAAGCTCTTGAGCAGCTCGGTGAGATAAATTTTTTCAAACTCTGAACGAGTCGCTTGAAAGTTAATTTTATCGTGGCCAAAATCAGGCAGGTCTTTTACTTCGACTCGTTCGCCTTCACAGGAAACGGCAGCCATCCGGAGTACGTTTCTCAATTCGCGAAGATTTCCTGGCCAGTCATAATCCCGGAGTTTGCGCCAGCTGGTCTCAGAAAAACCTTTAATGTATTCTTTGTGAAGTTCGTGAGTAATCTCTTGCAAGATGCCCATCGTGATGTCTTCGAACTCGTCGGCGCGTTCTGCGAGTGAAGGCATTTCAATTCTATTTTTACTGAGGCGAAGCAGTAGTTCGTCGTTGAACATGCCCGCGCGCGCGCGCGAATCAACGTGAGGCACAGAAGTGGCGATGATCCGTACATTTACAATCATGGGCACTGAACCGCTTTTTTGTGGATGAGGTACTGCTTTGGTTTTCAAAAAATTGAGAAGAACGAGCTGTTCTGAAACGGGAAAGTTGGTGATGTCATCGATGATGAGTGTTCCACCATTCGCTTCACGAATCTGTTCTGCCAGCGTTCTTTCACGTGTAGTGAGAAGGCAGGGTAGTGCTGCCCGCGGACTATTTTGATGAATCCATTTTGCGAGAGCGCCTTTACCAGTACCGGTTCCACCAATGACGAGAACGGGCTCACCATCAGCTTGTGCGGCGGTCAATGCGATCTTTCTTTGCGATGAAGGAATAAAATAAACCATGCTCATAATATTCAATAATAATAGTGGGTTTATCTGTTTTCTGAAAGAGAATTCTAGGGCAGTCAAAATCATGACATCTGCTCATCAGGGGAGCGATACGGTATGCTATTAGACAGGGTGGTCTGTTATGAAAAGTTTTATACTTAGTCCAAAAATTCAATTCATTCTCATGGTACTGAGTCTTTGCTCCAATGCTACCGATCAGGCATGGGGATACTCTGACCGCGAAGATAATGAAATGATCGCGAATGGCCAAGGAGTGTCTTCGCCCAGCTTTTTTGGCGGCCTAAATGGTGAAAATCCAGCCGGATTGGCATCAAATCAGTCTTTTAAATTGCAAGGCGGATTCGCGGCCTTCAATCAGGAGTTAAGTACCCCCACTCGAGGTTCCGGAGCGCTTCTAATGGGCAACGGAATGTTGGGAGCGGGAATTGAGTATTCCACCTTTAATTCTAGCCCCTATCCCAATGGCAGCGCAGAAATTGACTGGGGTGTAGCAGGTCGGTTTAGTACCCTAGAGACAACGATCGGTGTTTCTGGTCACCAAGTGGTTGCCGCCAGCGGTACCAATTGGAGCAATGCCGGTAATTATGACATAGGTGCTTTGTTTGAGCCATTTAGGACTATGCGTGTCGGTGCCATGGTTCCTAATTTCAATCATGGCCTTCGAATAGCGGCTGGTGGAATTACCTGGCTACTTGGCCCTCGATTCGATTTTGTTGTAGATGCGGCTTATCATTTACTGGATAAGGCTGGAACCATCAAACCTGGACTGAGTATACATTCGAATAGAATTCAGTTAAGCGCCGCTTATGGGGCACGCATGTTGGGTTCTGAGGATGTTTTTTTAAATACGGGGTTCACGGGCGGAATAGGGTTGAAAATCACGAACGCGCTCCTAGTTGAATATCAATATCGGGCATTACCGCAACATTGGTTAGGCCTGACCTTGCGGTTTTAAGCTATTTGTCCTAAGCTCTGAGATCTATGAAAACGATTACAGAATTCTCAGGATTTGTCTTAAAAGAGGCAGTTGCAAAAAAAGCGGCACTTCTCGCTGAAGGAAAAACAGAAGAAGAAGCGCAGACGGTAATCAACGAGCAGTTGAAGCTCGATGAATCCAAAGTAGCCTTTTATAAAAACTCACTCGACATGACGAGCTCAAGACTTCCTACCGTGAAGCGGGTGGTTGTTGCCGTGAAAGCAACGGAAACTGAAGTCGTTCCTACTAGTTTTATTGAACGCGAAGGACATTTTTATTTGGTGGAGTATTTTCCACAAGCTGGTGCTCGTGGACACATGAGCCAAGGTCGCGATGATGAACGCGGTGGCCGAGGCGGCGATCGCGGACGTGGCGGTAGAGGCGGCGGAGATCGTGGTCGCGGTGGAAATGATCGGGGCCGAGGCAGTAATGAGCGAGGCGCTCCCCGCGGGGACGGTTTTGCGAGTGAGCCGAGAGCTCCACGCTATCCAAGAGAAGAGACTGCAGCAATTAATTTAACTGGTGTAAGTAACCCGGCTCCAGGTGGAGGCGCATTTGCTGCTAACACAGGCAAGCCATCAGTGCATCAGCCCGTGAAGGCGGCACGTCCAGCAAGAGCTCCACGCGAACGTACTCCATCTGCTCCTCGTGAACCACGAGGACCAAAAGGTGCGGGTGAATTGCGATTAGTATTTAAAGGGCAGTCGAATACGACTACTTTACAGGGATCGGGTGTAGCTGAGGCAGGTGCTTCCGCTGCATCGGTGTCGAGCGAAACTACTCAGGCAGCTGCTGAGTAAGCATTTGTAGCTTTTCCATGTAGAGTGGTGTGATTAAATCACTCTCCAAGATTTCTTCGGGGCGGGGGAGTGCACTGAGCGCTTCTTCAGCTTTGATGGTATTCACTTCATATTTAAAAACTGTTTTAGGAAGATTCATTTCCTTGTCCATTTTTACCATTTCAATTTCAATCGACGCCGCTTCCACTTCGTTTGCAGTCTTTTGTGTCACGATGATTGCTCTGGAGTGCTCGGTAAATAATGGTTTTAAGCTCACTTGATATCCTTTTTGAGAAAGAATCTTTTGCACTGCTGCCAAGGTGTCTGCGTCTAAGTTTTCAAGTAGATGTACTTTTTTGTTTGAAGCCGTAAGTACGTTACGAGCTGGCACTGGTGATGCAATTGCGCTAAACGTAAACAATGCCATTGCAACCATGATCACTAAACTAAATAAATTGAATGCTTTCATAACGTCTCTACCTCTTGCTAGGTAGTATTGCGAAAGGCATGCCATAAAAAAGCGAAGAGTTTCCAAGGGCTTTTAGCGATGCGTGTTTAAGGCTTGAGAGGTGTGTAAAGTTTTTAGACGGTCATTCCATTATAATGCGAAACTGACGCCGGCCAATGCCTGAATATTTCTATTCTTGATAGACACATTAGTGGATGTATCGGCAGTCAATTCATTGAGGCCATAGTTGTAGCGACCATCAATGACGAGTCTCAGTCTTGGTGCTATATGAAACCTCATCCGAAGTGAGCCCACCAAGCCATAATCTCTATTTTTCATATTTTCATCGCCGTAAGTGTGATCCACTCCATTGACGTTGACTCCAGGCATACCGATTTCGTAATAAGCACCTACGCCGATATCAAAGATGGGCAGTAAGTAAAATCGAGCGATGACAGGAATTTGAAGCGCATTTTGTATGTAGGTGTTAGTGCTGACTCCTACGATATTAATATCAAATTTATTTTGAATGTAGAGTGCGTCGATTTCTAGTCCAACCACCCCAAGGAAGTTCGATTCATGAGAAATACCGAATCCCATTCCCGAGCTCGCTTTAGATGTGTAGCTCAAGGCGCCGGTTGTATCTTTAATTGCAGGGGTGTCGATATTGAGTCCGCCGAGCACTCCCCATGTTCCCGCATTCGCAATCGTTGAAGTTAAGCTAAAGATTAATAAAAATAGCATACTTTGTTTTTTCATTGTTTCTCCTCCAGATCAAAATGTGATCGTAAATTTAGTTTACCATTTAATATTTGCAGTGTAAAAAAAACGGATTCGTCAACCGTTTGTCAGTGCAGAAGCGAAGTATCGTTTTCATGTGCATTGTGTTGGCTGCGCTAGTGAGTCTCATTTATCATAAATATATGAAATTCAACTTACGCATTCTCCTATTCATAGTGACAGCCTCATTGAGTGCTTGCAGTCAATCTTCAGTCAATCAAAGTGCAATGCCCCGCACTCCTGATCATCTGGTTCTGATGGTTTTTGATGCCATGAGGCCGGATTACATTGATCGCTTCAATTTAAAAAATTTCAAAAAATTAAGATCGCTCTCGCAAAATTACAGTGAAGCAAGTGTGGGCTATATTGGCGCCGAAACGGTGGTGAGTCACCTAGTGATTCCGAGTGGTCGCAAACCCAAAGACCTTCCGTGGGGAGACGATGTGATGTTCGATCGGCAGGGTGCTTTAGGAGAGCCAGGGCGATTTTATGCAAGCGGCGATCTGTCGTTTGATCAGCTGACGAAACTGATGAATACACTTCCTTCTAGCCAATTCCTTTCTTTTGAACTGAAGAAAAAATTAGGGGGAAAGGTTTACGCAATCGGGCAAAAAAACTATGCGACCACCGTCATGGGTACTCCCGAAGCTGACGCGATTATCACGATCAAGAAAAAGAATGGTCGCTGTTCAGTGGATGGTCTTCACGTGCCTACGCGCCTTGCCGCCATGGATCGATTCAATCTCGACTGTAGTCAAAAATATGGAACCGAAAACACTTTTTATCCTTATGACGGAAATCGCTTCGTTCCGGGTAATGATCCGCTTCATATCGGCGGGGACGCTTGGGTGGCCGACATGGCCTTTGAAGTGATGGATCAAAAAGATTGGAGTGGGCTTTTTTTAACTTTTGGAAGCATTGATAAAGTTGCCCATCAACTGGGAGAGCAAGACGGCGCAAGACCGTCTCCCACCCAAAACGTGCAGACCCCTTATACCTTGCCCATACTTTTGCAAATTGCGGATATACAATTGGGCAGAATCTTAGACCGACTCGAACGAGATCGCTTGCTGGATCGAACAATGATCGTGGTCACTGCTGATCATGGTGGACAATCGAATTATCAGTACTTAGGGAATGGCAAAACCAGTAAATGGGGGCCGATCAAAGATGAATCGCAAGATGAAACTCCTGCCTATGTTCGTTCTTTTACCAAATTCAAAGGCGTGAAGTTTAGTTACGAAGATTCAGCGATCAGAACCTGGCTCGAACCCGATGCTGATCTTAAACATATCGTTGCAGCAATGAAGAAAGTTCCGGGCATCATCGAAATCTATCACTTAAAAAACATTGATCAAAAATGGGTGTATCAGAATATTTTTTCCTCACTTAAAAAATTGCCAAAACCGGCTAGGCAGTGGGCACTCAGGAACAATGCGAACATTGTCGATGCCGCGGCCAATGAGAGTGCCCCCACGCTCATGGTGCTTCTAGCCGACAATGTGGGCTTTGATTTGATGGGCGATCACGGTGGGGCGCAGGAACACGTGCAGAGAGTGCCACTGATCATGTTTATTCCAGAACTTCCAGGTAAGGACATTCTCGAGGAGATTCATTTGTATGATGTAAAAAGTAAGATTGAAAAGGTTTTACAGCTTTAAAATATAAAACCCTTTGAGGTAACGCTCGGCGATTTTCTCAGAGGAGGTAGGGAAGGTCTCAGGAAGGTCAACGCGTTTTAAAATTTTAATTTTTGTGTGCAGATTCTCTGCTGCTGCGTGAATGTCGGCTAAAAAGCGATGTTCAGGGTAGTTTTCAGAGTTAATGGAAGTAACGAGAACTCCGCCTTTATTCAGAAGAGGGAAAATGAGTTCATGAAGCCGCATGGAGTCCTTTGCGGTAGAGAAGGTGCCATTCTTCGATCTAGAGAACGAGGGTGGATCACAAAGAATAATGTCGTAAGAATCGTTCTTCTTTAGAAATCTAGGTAGCCATTCAAAAACATCACCATAAATAAAATTGCCTTTGGATGGATCGAGGCCAGCGAGTTTCCAATTCTCTTCTGCCCATTCAATGGTGCTCTTCGATAAGTCAAGCGTGGTCACGCGAGATGCTCCGCCCATTCCCGCAGCGCTAGAGAGACTACCGGTATACGAAAATAAATTAAGTACAGATTGATCACGACCAGCATCCTTGAGCCAGGCGCGAAGAGGGGCATGGTCTAGAAAAAGACCGGGATGCTTCGTTTCGGAAAATTTAATAAAATACGGAACCCCAAATTCAGTGACTGAGAACTTTTCGGTCGGAGGTGTTCCGCTGATCGTTTTAACATCCGCTTGAGACGCAACTTCCGAGCGGTCCATAAAAACGATACTGGCAATTTTAGTGTTTTCGCCACTCAGGGTAAGCGCATTTAAAAATGAAACCACCTGATTCAAACAAGTATCATTCACTTTTCCCCATACAGTGATCCATGCGTGGTTTTTAAATAAATCAATCGCAATTTGTTTCAGCTCAGGATGAGCCGACTCGCCGGGGCCGTAAAAAATACGAATCGCTTCTGTAGCCCGCGGGCCTGAATGTTCGAAAAGTCCTAATTTCTTGCGCCACTGGTAGGCAAAATGAAGTGTTTCGTTCAGCATGATGAGTTCTACTTTATCACAAAATGAAGAAGCGCTTTAACTTTTTGAAAATCTGAAGGAAGCGGAGCTTGGATAGTGCCGAAGGGCAAGGTGAGTTCATATGCGTGTAGCATGACCCGCGGAAATGAGTGACGTGTGCCATCTTCGGTCATTTCTAAAAGCCCCCGAAAAGCACGATCTCCGAGAATGGGAAAACCCGCATCGGACGCGTGCTCCCTGATTTGGTGGAAACGTCCGGTGAGAGGGGTCGCTTTGCCATGAAAGAAGGCTCCGCTTTTTGCAACCACTTCAAATAAAGTTTGTGCCGGCTTGCCTTCCACTGGGGTTTTGATTTGAACCGCAGGTTTGCTCGGTGTGGGCGATGCTAAAAAATGGTATATTTTTTTCACTTCGCGATTCTGAAACCAAGTATTTGCTTTTTGGTGAGCCACAGGGTTTTTTGCAAAAAGAATGACGCCGCTCGTGAAACGATCGAGGCGATGAACAACAAAGGGCTCAATGAGGTCGGAGCCGTTTCGCTCTGCTCTGATCCAGGCGGTGAGCACGAGGTCTTCAGATTTGGGATTGCGAGCGGGAATACTCAGCCATCCGGCTGGTTTATTTAAGACAAGGTAGTCGTCATTTTCAAAAAGAATGCTGGGCTCAGTCTGTTCTGTATTCACGCATACTAGTCGTACTCTGATTGCCGGATAAGGTCAAATGAGCTATAAAAGCTACGAGGAGAAATTAATGAATCGAGTCCTTGTTTGGTTCAGACGTGACTTACGCATCAAAGACCAGCACGCATTTGCCCGTGCAAGCGTTTCAGTAAAAGAAGTGGTTCCCGTTTTCATCATTGACGAAACCATTGTTCATCATCTTCCCAAAGATGATCGACGTATTTCTTTCATTCAAGGCTGCTTAGATGAATTGAGTCAGCAACTTGAAAACGCGGGTGGGCAATTGGGCGTCTTCGCCGGTGATCCGATTAAATTAATACCGAAGCTCGCGCTTGAGCTTAAGGTGGATGCCGTATTTTGTAATCATGATTACGAGCCCGACGCAAAAGCAAGGGATCAGAAAATTGCGCAATTATTGCAGAAGTCAGGCATTCAGTTTCACTCATTTAAAGACCAAGTCATTTTTGACCGTCAAGAGATTTTGAACGGCTCTCAAAAGCCCTACCGCGTATTCACACCCTACAGTCGTGCTTGGATTAAGAAGCTCGAGTCAGATTCTGCGCTTCACTTACTAGAGCACAAGTCACCACTCAAAAGCATCATTACTAAAAAACGATTGCAGAGCTTAATTTCAGAGCGGAGTACGTCATTTTGGGATCTGGGATTTGTCCCGCAAGCCTTACTCATCCCCCCAGGGGAAGTTGCCGCACAGAAAGCCTTGAAAGCATTTGCTGCATCCATCTCCGCTTATCATCAGCAACGAGATTTTCCTGCTCTCGATGGCACGAGTCAGCTCTCCACTCATTTTCGTTTTGGCACGGTTTCTATTCGCCAAGCAGTTCGTTTTTGTAAAGAAAACTTTTCGGCGGGGAGTAAAGTGTGGCTTACGGAGCTGATTTGGCGCGAATTTTATCAAATGATTTTAGATCAATACCCGCATGTGGTGGGTCATTCTTTTCGGCCTGAATATGATTCATTGAAGTGGTCGGGCAAAAACGAGCACTTCAAGGCCTGGTGCGAAGGACGTACTGGTTACCCTATCGTCGACGCCGCTATGAGACAATTGAATGAAACCGGTTGGATGCATAATCGGCTAAGAATGATCACGGCAATGTTTCTGACCAAAGATTTATTGGTGGATTGGCGAAAAGGGGAAGCTTACTTCGCGCTCAAGCTTCTCGATTTTGATTTGGCGTCCAATAACGGTGGTTGGCAGTGGAGTGCTTCTACAGGCTGCGATGCTCAACCCTATTTTCGAATTATGAATCCAGTTTCGCAGAGTGAGCGGTTTGACCCGGATGGGACTTTTATTCGCAAGTTTGTTCCTGAGTTAAAAAAAGTAGTTCAAGCTTCCATTCATTGGCCACATGATCGAGGATTGTCTCGAACTGATATGGGTGGATATCCTGCACCGATCGTCGAGCATAAAGTTCAGCGAGAGAAAGCGCTCAAGCTTTTCAAAGAGAAATAGCCAGCTCAATTCGGTTCAGTCCATTGAGGATGATTTCGGCACAAATATTGGGGGTAAATGCTCCGCCCATTCCGGTGCGCGGTACATGGATGAACCCAAAATAAGGGTGTGATGAATCGGCAAATTCTACGCCCATCCGCGCGCATAGGTGATTACAGACAAAGAAGCCTGGATTAATGGAAGTTCTAATTTTAGTAAAGGCCGCGACCGGGAATCTCAGTTTTATAAAGTCGGCCTTTAAGTCTTTAAATATTTTTTGTTGAATGCGAATGACCCCTTTATTGTCTGGAATCTGTTCGACATCATCAAGGTTGTTGGCTTGGGTTTCGATTTTAAAATCCTCGGCGCCTTCTCCCAATGAGAGCACGCCCTCTAAATGGATGCCTTCGTTCTTCAGTCGCTTGACTTCATCCATGAGCACTACATAACAGCGATCGTACTCCGTAGGCAGAATCACGTAATAAAAATCAAAATTCCAATTCACGGATTTGGCCCGTTCTGTTGATACTAAACGAATTTCTTCCTGCACCGCTTGGGAATTATTTTCCGCACGATTGTCGAAGGGAGTAAATGCAGTAATGAGCCATGAACGGCGTGTGCCTTTGGTCAATTTTGAATCTGGAGATTGAATTTCCTTCTTCATTTTCTCTTTTTAGCCGGTGCCTTTTTTGCTTTCGTTTTCGGTGCCTGAGCATCTGCAATGGTAGCCTCGTCTGAATCGGGAGCTACCGCTTTTTTCGGCTTCTTAGTGCCACCGGCTGCTTTCCCGCCACGGCCTTTTTTAGCGATGACGCCGCCTTTGCCGGCACCCACTTGTTCTGCTCTGACTTTCAATAATTCAATCGCTTGCTCAAGAGTGAGCTTTTCCTGGTCGACATCTTTCGGAACCGTTGCATTAACATCGCCCCATTTAAGATAGACGCCAAACTTGCCATCCATTACTTCAATGGTGGCTTCTTCATGTTTGCCTACTTCACGGAGTACCTGAGCACCTCTGCGGGACTTCTTCTCTTCGTTCAGCAATTGCATCGCGCGCTCAAAGGTAACGGTATAGGGGCTATCTTCTTTTTTCAGTGATCTGAAATCTCCGTCGCACATCACGTAAGGGCCAAAGCGACCGACATTTGCAATGATGGGTTTATCTTTAACAGGATGAATGCCGACTTCACGAGGAAGGAGTAAGAGAGTGACCGCATCGTCGAGCGTAATGGTTTTTGGATCCATGCCCTTGGCCAATGATGCGCGTTTTGGTTTTGGCTTTTCTTCTGTCACTTCACCTAATTGCACGTATGGGCCAAATCTACCGCTGAGAACATAAATGTCTTGGCCCGTTTCTGGGTGTTTCCCCATACTTTGCGGGCCTTTTTCGCTAATAATGATTAAATCTTCCACTTGCTGAGAGGTTAAATCACCGGGCGCAATATCATCAGGAATGGTGGCATGAATTTCGTCTTTGCCCTTGGTGCCCGGTTTAATCACATAGGCGCCAAAACGACCGATTTTCACTTCTACATCCGTAATCTGATCGAGCTTCACAGTGCGGGATTCGTTTGGATCAATTTTCTTTTCTTGCTTGATCACCTGAGCGGCGAGACCGTCCTTGCCGCTATAAAATCCTTTTAAATAGGGGAGATATTCTAGTCGGCCTTCGGCAATTTCATCGAGCGATTGCTCCATTGAGGAGGTAAATTTATAATCGACAAGGTTTTCAAAATAATTTTCGAGTAATTGAATGACCGCAATTCCGGTATAGGTCGGAACAAGGGCATTGCCTAGTTTTCTGACATACCCGCGATTCAAAATAGTATCAATAATAGAAGCGTAAGTAGACGGGCGTCCGATGCCTTCTTTTTCTAATTGCTGAACGATCGATGCCTCCGTGAATCTTGCTGGTGGCTTCGTAGTGTGGGTAAGCGAGTTCATCCCGGTCAAAGTGACGGAATCACCTTGTTTCATTTCGGGAAGGATGACTTCACGATCTTCAAGAGCAGCTTCCGGGTCATCACTCCCTTCCACATAAGCGCGCAAGAATCCTGGGAATAAAATACGGGATCCACTTGCGCCGAAAATCACGGATTCATTTCCTGATTTTCCTTCAATACGGATACTGAGTGATAACTTTTGAGCTTCAGCCATTTGGGAAGCGACGGTTCTCATCCAGATGAGTTCATATAAAGATAAATCGCGGCCACTTAAGCCTGTTTCTTTAGGATGCTGAAACTCAGCCCCTGCCGGGCGGATCGCTTCATGGGCTTCTTGAGCGCCTTTATTTTTAGAGGTAAATTGGCGAGGGCTTTCCGATAAATAATCTTTACCAAATAATTCCTCCACTGCACGACGCGCACCTGTGATTGCTTCTTGAGAAAGGTTCGGAGAATCGGTACGCATATAGGTAATGAACCCTTGCTCGTATAAACTCTGAGCGGTCCGCATAGTATCGCGTGCCGACATTCCTAGCTTGCGATTGGATTCTTGTTGCAGCGTGGACGTAATAAAGGGAATAGAGGGTTTTTGAGTGAACTGTTTTTCTTCAACCGAATTTACTTTAAATTGGCCTGATTTGAGTGTTTCTACCAATTTCTGTGCGCCCTTTTCATCTAAGATGAGGACGTCTTTTTCGGCGCCTTTTTCATTGATGATGAGTTTACCAGTGGTCTCGTCAAAATCTTTAGTGGTGGCAATGCGTTTGCCATTCCAAGAAATAGATTTTGCGGTGAAATCTCCGCCGCCTGCTCCTGCTTTGTTGAGTTCTGCTTCTAAATCCCAATAGGTTGCGCTCTTGAATCGAATGCGTTCGCGTTCGCGATTGACGATGAGACGTAAGCCTGCAGATTGAACCCGACCGGCCGACAAGCCGTAGGCAATTTTTTTCCAGATGAGTGGCGAAACGGTGTATCCCACCAGTCGATCTAAAATACGGCGGGTCTCTTGCGCTCGAACGAGGCGCATGTCTACGTCGCGTGTGTCTTCGAGTGCATGCTGAATTGCGCTTTTGGTGATTTCATGAAAAACCATTCGTTTTACGGGAATTTTTGGCTTCAGGACTTCAAGTAAATGCCAAGATATGCTTTCTCCCTCGCGATCCTCATCGGTGGCGAGATAGAGAATGTCAGCGTTTTGAATTTTCTTTTTTAAGTCGGCAATGATTTTTGATTTGCCCTTGGGGACGACGTATAAGGGTTCAAAATCTTGTTCGACGTTCACACCAATTTTGGTCCATTCCTCCTGCTTTAGCTTTTGAGGAATGTCAGTTGCGGATTGGGGAAGGTCCCGGATGTGGCCCATGCTTGCCTCAACCACGTAGTTTTTGGGTAAAAACTTACGAATCGTTTTTGCTTTGGTGGGAGACTCAACGATCACTAATGCATTTTGGGTTGATTCTTTGGCTGCCATTATTGTCCTATATATATTGTGGGGGAGAAGATCATTTAGCCCCCTTATATAGGAGTAAGACAATATCGAGTGATTTCGTCAAGAAATACAATTTTTGAGCAGGCGCATCCGAAGCGCTTGATTTTGAATTTTACGGCTGCATGTCCGAGAAATATTTGAATTTTGTACAGGCGATTAATAAATATCACGCGAGGCGTCATAATTAACAGTGTGGCGATGCTTCCATTTCAGTTCGATTTCTCTACGGTCTTGAGTTTCACTTCCTGTTTCAGGCGCTTGCTCAAGGCCTTTATTTCATTTTTTTCTTCTGCGGTGAAATGCGTATAGGGAATGTTTTTAGTGATCGTATCCGAAAGAGTCATTGGTTCTTCTTCTTCGATGGGGATTGCTGAACCATCGCTCATCACCGGTGCGATTGCTTTGCCAGGTGATGAAGAATCAAGCATTACCATTTTGTCCATAGGTGCGTACAAAGTGTACATTCGATGTATGGTGCCGGTGTAAATAGTGGCCATGGTGGCGAGGCCAATAATGTTCATCATGATGATGTTTTTAATCCCATAGTCGAGCGCAGCTTTGGGCCCCTTCTTGAAGTATAGATAGAAAGTGAGTCCTTTTTGCCCGTAGTTTTTGTAGATCCACGACATCATCGCATTGGTTCTGCTCACGAGAGGTGGAGCGGGCCAAAGCATATCGAGGGAGAGATTTTTCATGAGCCCAAGGCTTTCGTTCGCGACTTCAAGCGTGGTCGGTTCCACCCCTGATTCACCGTTTAGCTGGTACTGGAGAATATAATTGTCTCGAACCAATTTGAAGTTTTTGCTGAAATAACGCCCAGGTTTTAGAAAGGTGCTGGGTTCCAAGTACCTGAGCTTGTGGTATTGTGCGCGAGCGAGCAACTCAAGCACATCTTCCTCAATGATGAAGAGCTCTTTCTCATTGGCTAATTTTATTTTCTTCCAATCAATGATGAAATCACTTTTGCGGTAAGACTCATTTGCCGAAAATAATCTCGAGGCCTTCCCAATGCTACGAATCAGCGGCCTAGCTGGACTATCTACGAAAATTTTTCGGATGCGATTTTTTAATTGCTTCAGTTTGCCCCAGTTTTTATTCCAATCCACCATCCATTCTTCCGGGGTGAGATCAACCGATTGTTGCCGAATGACCACGTTTTTCTCTTTAAAGAAAATGGTTTGAATCCATGAGCGATAGTTTTCGAGTTGGTCTGAGTGGTTCAATTCGAGATGGCGATCCGTCACCGCGAGCATCTCTTCAAAAGAGTATGCGCGTCCCAGAAATTGGTTTGGGTCCGTGATGTTCTGAAAATTGATCATGCTCTGATGAAAGACATCTTCGTCCAGGCGCGTGGGGAACCCTTCCATGACCATTTCGCAGTCGTTCGTTTCCCATGTGGAATTATTTTGAGAGGTTGCGTAACTCGCTCCGCTGAAAAACAACGAAGAGAAGACGAGGAGGGCGGCAACGATGCTGTTTTTCTGTTTAAGTATCATTCAATTAATATCGTTTTACATGCCTTAGTTAAATGCTTGAGAAAGTAATTATTACATATAATGTATTTACAAAAATTATGCAATCCATTACCTTGGGTGAGATCGTTTTTCAGTAAGAATCGGTCGCTTAAAGGAAAGTCGTTGATGATCATGTTTCTCCTGCTTTTACTGGGGGTTCAAAGTAACCACCTCATCTCGTTTGCACCATCTGCGCATGCTGCAATTGATCCACCGTTTTCGCATGTTTATTTTGGGTTTTCCGAGGAAGCAAACGGACGGTCTGACGTTGGAAATACCTTTATCGTTCTGACCAAAAACCCGAAGGAGTTTTTAGGTGGGAAGGTTTATCAGTACAATGCCAGGCTTCCCTCAGATTATCTTAAGATTAAGGCGAAGACTAAGTTCGAGTATTTAAGAGCGCTTTATGCAAAACTGACTCGGGTATCGGTAAACGTCGACATTAGCAGAGAAGATGCATTTATATTTTTGAATCGCTATGCAAAAACAAATTACCTGACGACACTCTTTAAGCTCAATATGAATCCTGAGCAAATTCATGCTGTTCAGAAGACGCTCGAACGCGATTACGAATATCGTTTTACCAATCCATCGGTCATCAATTTTTCGATTTTAAGAACCAATACTTTCGTCCGCAGTATTGATTTTCTGAATTCGGTGATAGATAAAAAAGAACAAGTAGAGGTGAATCTGAAAACTGATCAGACCAATATTTTGAGTTACTTTACCAATAACGCTTGGATCTCTAATATTCCTATCTCTCTGCTTTCAGACTTACGAAAGGACTCTTTCATTAATAAAGAAGGTACTTTTTCGATCAAACCAAATTCAGGCACCCGCGACAAAATAACTGCGGCCATCTCTATCGAGTTAAAGAAAATAGGGGTAATCTGTGAGTGGAGTGATGAAAAAGAGCAAAACATTCGTCACTACCTATTCGATGATCAGACCCGCTATCTCTTGAGTTTTCAGGACTATCTCGCATCTGAGTTAGTTCGTTGCAAGAGTAAGGGGCTGCGTTCTGAGTTGGAAACTTTTACTGATCTATTGTTCTTGGACTTGAACGAGTACTCGAAGCTTCCCGCTGCTGAACAGAAACCTGTTCGAAAATGGATCAGATCTTTAGCGCTTTCGAGCAAGCTCAATTAGTTTGGTGAGGAGTTCAGAATACGAAATCCCGCTCACTTCCCAAAGTTTGGGAAACATGCTGATGCTGGTGAAGCCAGGCAAGGTATTTACTTCATTTAAGTAATATTCATTCGAGTTTTTATCTAAAAATAAGTCCACCCGTGCATAACCCTCGATCTCAAGCACAATGAAAATGTCTTGTGCAAGTTTGGTCATTTTGACTTTTTGCTCAGGGGTGATTTCGGCAGGAATTTTAAAAATTGCGCCATTTTCATCGTTGTATTTCGCATCGTAAGTATAAAACTCGTGTGTGGGAATGATTTCGGCAGGTGTACTGACTAGAGGTTTTTGGGAACGATCCGGATTTTCTAAAACAGAGAATTCAATTTCCCGGGCAGCAATGCCTTTTTCGATCAGAACTTTGTTGTCGTAACGAAACGCTTCTTTCAATCGTGGTAAAAACTCTTCACGTGTTTTCACTTTATAGACCCCAACCGACGACCCTTCTCGGGCAGCCTTGACGAAAATAGGAAAGCCAAAGCTTTTCTCTGCATCGACGAGGAGTGCAGCAAGTGTAGCATCTGAATCCCAGCTTCTTGCCACCCGGTAAGGAACAACGGGGAGACCCGCGTGCTCGGCTAAACGTTTAGAGACCTCTTTGTCCATGCCGATCGCAGATCCAAGTACGCCGCTTCCGGTGTAGGGCGCCTCAGCGCTTTCAAATAATCCTTGAAGGGTTCCGTCTTCACAATTGGTCCCATGGACCATAGGAATGAGAACATCGACCTCTTCAGTCTTGCCTGCATGTGCGGGATCGAGGTACGCAAATACAACTTTGGGGCTGCCATCCGCGTGTTGGTGAGGGCGGGGGAGTAGGACGACTTCGGGTGCTTGACCGGCAAGTGGGAGTGAACTTTCGTTGCTTTGCGCAAAGCTTTCAGGAATGTTGGCCCAATGGAAGGCGCCTTTTTTATCAATATAAATAGTAAAAGCCTCATATTTGGCGCGATCTAGGCGCTTAAACACACTTGCTGCAGAGCGAAGTGAGACCTCGTGTTCACTGCTTCTTCCACCATAAATAATCCCGACTTTGATCTTGCTCATGGAAGAATCGTAACACTTTTGTTAGCCTACTTTAAATTAAAAGTTAATTGCAGCCACCAAAGAGGAGTCCCCTATGAGCGAGCAAACATCGCCAAGTAACACACCAGTCAATCCGCTTCGTTCCGGTATCTATGATACCAGTCCACTTTATCAAAACGCCGTCATGGATTTGGAGTTTGCAGGAACGACGATGGGCATTGACCCCAACGTGCTTGAGCGCTTGAAGTTACCGAAGCGTGCACTCTGCGTAAATGTTCCCGTCCGTATGGATGATGGTTCCGTTAAGGTATTTGAAGGATATCGCGTTCAACACAACACCACCCTTGGGCCCGGTAAAGGCGGAATTCGTTTTCATCCGGAAGTGAATCTTTCTGAAGTGAGTGCGCTCGCGATGCTCATGACCATGAAATGTTCTTTGGTTGGATTGCCACTCGGTGGAGCAAAGGGGGGAATTCGTCTCGATCCTTCTCAGCTTTCACGTGCTGAACAGCAAGCATTGACTCGTCGTTATACAATGGAAATTATTAATGTGATCGGACCTGAACAAGATATTCCGGCGCCAGATGTCGGAACAGATGGCCAACACATGGCATGGATGATGGATACTTACTCCATGGCAAAAGGGAATGCGGTTCCAGGCGTCGTTACCGGAAAACCTATCGAAATCGGCGGATCACTCGGGCGTCCGGAAAGTACCGGACGTGGCGTGATTTATGTAATTGAACATGCCATCGAACTTTTAAAGAAAAAGAATCTCGGTAATTTTGTTTTAAAGGAATGTTCAGCAGTAGTGCATGGGTTTGGTAAAGTGGGACAAGTTGCCGCGTACGAACTCTTTATTCGTGGATGTAAAGTAGTGGCAGTCAGCGATTACTTTGGCGGAATCTATGACAAAAACGGCTTAAACATTCCTGAAGTCATGAAGTATATGGCTGCAAATCGTTCGTTAAAAGGATATCCAAAAGCTGAAGTCATTACGAATGAGCAACTCATTGGTCTGCCAGTAGACATCCTCATTCCAGCAGCGATTGATGGAGTAGTGACGAAAGCCAATATGAAAAATGTGAAGGCAAAAATCATTTCAGAAGGCGCTAACGGACCGATCACCTCTGAAGCTCAGCATTATTTGGAATCTCAAGGCGTCACCATTATCCCAGATATTTTAGCTAATGCCGGCGGGGTGATTGTGTCGTACTTTGAATGGGTTCAAGGGATGCAACAATTTTTCTGGAACGAAAAAGAAATTAATGAAAAATTGGCGGAAGTCATGCTTCGTTCTTTTAACCGTGTTGCTGACAATGCGGAAAAGTACAAATGTGGAATGAAAACTGCAGCTTTGATCAGTTCGGTTGAAAGACTCAGTCAGGCGATGTTGTTGCGCGGATTGTTTCCTTGATTCGTTCTTTTTCTTTGGGCGTTTTGCTCATGAGTATTCCGGCACAGGCATGGGATCATCATCATGCATTGATGGAAAATATTATTAATTCCTTGCCTGCACTCGAGCGTGAATACTTAAGTAAAGGGGTAGCAATACCTACGGCTCTTGAAGAAAAAGAAATGATTCATCATATCGCGACTGAACTTCAACTCAACGAGGCGAAGATACCGGTATTTACCGAGGCTGGTTTGCCTGCGGGTGAACACGTGAGTGCCAACTTGGCAGTGAGAGACTTGCTTGAAGGCGATTTTATAGATGAACCCGATTTAGGCATGGATCAAGATTTACCCGATTCGGCTGACCCTCAGAACGAACGTGCCTGGATGGGCGGCAAAACGGGGCCCACGTCCCAGGGGTTTCGACATATGTTTTTTGCGGGAATGGAATTTCAGAGCCCACTCCAAACTTTGCAAATTCCCTTTCATGCCATAGGTCAGGCCCCTTCACACTACGAGAAACTTCATGCGCTCTCACAGCGATTTTTTAAAGAGGGAAACGTTTTTTGGGGAACGAGAACCTTGCTCTGGTCTTTGCATATCATGCAAGATTTGCATCAGCCCTTTCATGTCACTCAAATTCCAACGCTCAAGATGGTGCCCTGGCATACTCTTTTTAGTCACTTTATTGCGAGGACCACTCAAGCCATTGCTAATTATCATTACGCATACGAAGGTCTTATTTTAGAGTACGTAAGAGAAGCGCGCACTAATTCTTTTCATGAATGTTTTGAAGTGAAAGAGGCAAAGCCACTCGCGCATATTGAAGATGTGATTCAGAATACGCGTACCCATTCAGAAAAAATTGGCCAAGCCACTTATGCTGTTTTTGGAAATGAGTTGACGAACCCGGAAGTGAACCTCCCTGAAAACAAAGGCCAAATGGATTATTATGCCCTGATTCATTCAAAAGAAGACCTCGAACTTCAAAAGGATGAAGCAAAAGATTTGCCGGAAAGCGAATTGGCCTTAATAAAAAAACAGCTTGAACGAGTCAATGCTCTGAAGCAATTGCGCCTTGTTACCTGCGATCTCATGCGGTCCATGAGTGAGTACACTTGGGGTGAGCTCGATCGCGCGTTTCATTACCCTTCTACTTCAAATTCAAGTAACAGTGGAAAATGATCTGACACAATTCCGGTGTCGAGTGTTTTCACACTAGAGTTAAGAATGCGTGACTTTTTAATGATAAAACCATCGAGTCGTTCCGTTGGATTCACGCTGGGGAACGTTGGCTCTGAAGCGGGTAGTTCTTGCCAGTGGGCCAAGGTCTCAGGAAATAAGTGAATAGACCCATTAAAATCACCACCCGCAATATCCACATTAAAATCGCGTAGTCTATCCTGGAGTTTTACCAAATGAAGCTCACGGTTGTCTTTTGAGAATGCTTCCAGATGAAGATTCATCAATGTGAGCCTCGGAGACTCTGGGGCTTCACCTAAACGGAGCTTCACCATTTGTAAAAAACGACTCAGATAGAAATGATTGTAAATTCCAGGATTTTCCTTTGGTTTAGGAAGCAGGTCGTGTTGAATCATTTGGAGCGGGTATCGTGAAAGAATTCCGCCCCCCGAAATCACTTTACCAAATTGCCTAAGAGGATTTAATCCCGGGTAAGGAACATAGGCGCAATTCCAAGAAATGAGTTCGTCGCGATAGAGGAGTCCAGATTTACGGGCCAGATGATCCAGCTCATGAATAAAATAAGAGCGTTTCGAATCAAAATCAACCTCTTGCATCAGGACTATATCGGGATCCTCTAAGCGAATCAGTTCGCTGATGGAGCTCAATGAAGATTCAAAATGGTCTTTAGGCATGCGTCGATAACCATGAGTTCCCTCTGAGTGCATTCCGTAACCATAACTGATATTCCATGTCAGAATTTTGAGCTTCATAAATTAAGGAGAGCAATATGCTCTGTATCTTCCTATGTTATACTCTTATTGAGGAGGCCATAACAGGTAAAACGATGAAGATTATTCCAATTGATTGCAATTATGTTGCCCCTGAATTTGCGACGAGCTACCTCTTGGTTCATGAGGGGCGGGGCTTTTTTGTGGAGTGTAATACCAATTACGCCATTCCTATTCTAAAAAAAGCGGCAGAGGATGCAGGTCTTTTGGCTGAACAAGTGGATGGTCTTTTGATCACTCATGTTCATCTGGATCATGCAGGTGGGGCCGGTTTATTTTTGAAGGAGTTTCCATCGGCAGTCCTCTATGCCCATCCCAGGGCCGCACGTCATGCCATTGATCCGAGTAAGCTCATCGCAAGCGCTACCAAAGTATATGGTGAAACGTTCATGAGTAAAATATATGGAACAATTCTTCCCTGCGACCCAAGTAGAGTAAAGACCTTGAATGATGGCGATCGCATTGAATGGCAAGGATTGTTGTTTGACACCAAACATACGCGGGGACATGCGAATCATCACCTCTGTATGGTTGAGCCCGTTACAAAGACCTTGTTCTCTGGTGATGCGTTTGGTGTTTCTTATCCTGTGATTAATCACAAACACGGGCTAGTCATCGTAGCATCCACTAGTCCTACCGATTTTGATGGTCCGGCGGCAATCGAAACAATAGCTTGGGTGCAGGGTTTGATGTTAAGTGGCCATATTTTGCAAGTGGCGCTGACTCATTTTGGATTCTTAAAGCATGATCAAATTTTCCCTGCTTCACTTCAGCTCATCGAATATTTACGCTTCTCAATGGAGCTTCAAAAGAGAATTAAAGAAGAAAACCTCGATGAAACCAAGGTTTATGAAATCCTGCAAACCTGGCTAATTCACGATCATGCCAAGCACGGACGGTACCTTGATGCGAGCGATCTTGAGCTACTTAAAATTGATTTACAAGTAAACGCGCAAGGATTGTGTTTTTCAGTATCCTGAAGGTTTTTCAGAACTCGATTTAAAGAAAACTTTTAATAGAAATGCGAAGTCGATTTCGGATTGGGAATAGACGCTGGTATTGAGGTTAGTATTCATGACCCCTATTTCACCCTGGTATCGGAGATGATTCTGATCCTTCGGCAGGTTTTGTACATAAATTGCTCCACCCAGGGCAAAGCTGGTATGGGTATCGGTATCATCTCTTCGTGAGGGGGCAATCAGTTCAAGGGTGGCCGAACCCCCCAGCTTAAAGTTTTTAGTTTGCCAAAGATCAAGAAGAAGCTTTTCGCTGAGTGATGCGACCAGCACGGATTCGATCGTAAAATCGTTGGTGGTATGAGGCACCAAAATGAGTTCATTTTTTAAATTAAGGGAAGACTCAAGTCTGAAGTTTTGATGAATGGTAAATGAATCACCCAGGGCAATGAGCCATTGAAAGGCTTGGGTTTTGACTAATTGCTCTTCGCTGCTGTCGGTTTGCTTAAAGTTGGCGAAGCCGCCTTTCAGTTGATAAAGAATTTGATGATTTCGCTTCCACTCGCGGTAGAGGTCTAGTGACAGGCCCAAGTTATACTGGGTGGCGATAGCGGCAGTGTTTAAGGTGGTGAGGTCGGTGCAGTTGAGGATCGTATTTAAATAATAAAAGCCGAAGATCGTTTCATTAGTGGCCGTGTTTTCTAAGGTAAGGTCTTTTTTTACGACAGCACTTTGGCTTTGAGGAAACGGAGATGGCGCAGACTGTGCTGGTTTAGTTTGATTGACCCATTTCAAATCACCTGTTGAGAGTGGGCTCGTTTGCGCAAAGGCGTAGAGGCCAGGAGTCGTGAGGAAAAGCAGATATGAGAGAAGATACTTTCCGTTTTTCATTTAGTCAAAATGCATCTGCTCGTCGCGTCCGCGTGTTCTAATTTTTGCAAACTCTTCTGGCGTCACGAAGAGTCGTGAAATGGACCGGATCGTAGGGTACTGGGTGAAGAGTGGCGTACATTTTTGCAATGGGATAAAGCTAGGGGTAGAGTAAAGGTTGTCGTATTTAATAAAGATAGGGTGATCAAATGTTCCAAAATATTTTGACAGTTCACCCGTAGACTTGGTGGAGATGTATTCAATTTTTTTTGCGTTTTAGCTCGTCACAAACTTTCTTAAAAAGTTTCTCTTGTTGTTCCTTCGCGTTTTCAGTGGAAGGGATTCCGCTATGCGTCTCCAGTACCATGCGGAGCGGACGCCGTTCTACAATCCGTTTTGCCCATTGGTTTTGCGATGAAGACAAGTGAGCATAAAGTTGGGCATCGGTACATTGAATGTAACGGTCGATATCTGCAGGCAGGGAATACTCACACTTCGGGTCATTGAGGTATTTGGCAAGCATTTCATCATAAACGACCGTCTTGTGATGTAAGTACACCATGAGGAACATGTGATAGCGGGAAAGTAAAAAATCTTCAAATGCGTAAAGCGCTCGATGATTTAGGCCCAGGTAATAAGCCCCATCCTTGATGTGAGCGCAAAGATTAGAAACAATCCAAGAGTAATCAAACACTCCGTAACTGACCCCACAATAGAAACTGTCCCGGCGCAAGTAATCCATCCGGTCGGCATCGAGCTCACTCGAAATGAGTTGATGAAGAATGGGGCGAAAGTTGATTTTCTCACCATCAATTTTTTCAAAAAAGAAATCATCATTTACTTCAATATGAGATTCGATGGTGGCGGCAATGTGAATGGGGTTGAAGCCAAATGCTTTCGTAGCTTTTTCAAGAAGGGGAGTAAGAGGTGAATCGAGGATTATTTTTAAGGTGTAATCCTCATGAGTCGCTTTTCTGTTCTGTGTTTTCTTTTGTCCTGGCACTTTGAGTTGGGAGACTTCAGGCATTGCAAATTCAGTGGTATGAGAGAGTGGGCCATGGCCGATGTCGTGGAGGAGGGCCGCAAATCGGGAAAGGGCCCGAAAGCGCAACCATGCATCTTCGTTTTTAATTTTGAGTTTTGCAAAAATAGATTGAAAGGTATCGGTGATGGTCTGAAGGGCACCCAATGAATGGATATATCGATTATGGGTTGCTCCTGGGTAGGAGTGCTCTGCAAAGCCGGTTTGTTTGATTTGACGAAGGCGTTGGAAAACATACGAATCAATAATAGGAAGCTCATGGCTTTCAATATGAATTACACCGTGAACTGTATCTCTTATGTCCATAAGTTTTTTACCAAAAAAAGAGTGTTGAAAACGTCGAAATAGTTTCGGTCTTCAACACTCTGAATTTTCACTATCAGTGACTCCGTGTGGATTGATTTATTCTTCGTCTTCTTCTGCGAGGTCTTCGTCGTCATCCAGTAGGTCGTCTTCTTCGTCCTCTTCGCCTAGATCATCTTCTTCATCTAGATCATCGTCGAGGTCGTCATCTAAATCGTCAGTTTCTTCTTCTTCATCGTCGGCAAGTACTTCGTCTTCATCATCAAAGCCACGAGTGAAATAATCATCTTCGTCTTCTTCGTCGGCTTCTTTGAGAGACTCTTCGTCATCGATGAGGGTCTCAAGCATTCCGTCGTCTTCTTCGTCAGCAAGACCTGCGTGCGCTTGACCTTCTTCGAAGTCGTCGTCTTCATTTTGTTCGTGAGAAATAACAGATGCAATGGTTGCACCGGCAACAGCGCCCACGAGTCCGGCAGCAACTTTCTTAGTGAGTTTTGAGGTTTCCGCTTTGCTAGAAGTCTTTGCTTTTGGGGTAGCTACTTTTTTAGCAGCTGGCTTTTTAGCCGCAGCTTTTTTCGGGGCCGCTTTTTTAGCCACTGGTTTTTTAGCTGCGACTTTTTTCGGAGCTGCTTTTTTAGTCGCTGGTTTTTTAACCGCAGCTTTTTTAGCTTTCTTTGGGGCCGCTTTTTTAGCTGCAACCTTTTTAGCGGGTTTCTTAGTTGTCTTTGCAGCTGCCTTTTTTACCGGCTTCTTTTTTGCTTTCTTTGCCATGGTGAATTCTCCTCGTGAGTTAAAAATAGTTAGTCATAAAAAGCTAGCGAGAAGTAAGGGTTTTGCCAAGAGTATTGACTAAAATATTAATGAGAGACTTTTTGAAGATCCTCATCCCCCGGCATACCGGCCTTGATGAGATTTTGCATCGTGACAAATTTAACGCTATACCCAAAACGCGGATGGAGGCCATATGCCCCGCCGTCGCCCCTTACATTGTCGGGTCCCCAGGAGCTTAAAACTTCATCAGCTGTGGTGAGCCATGAGCGGTTTCCACTGGGAAGGACTTCTTTTTGGATGGGGAGCTCAACGGCCGCAAAGGTTTCGCTTTCTTGGTTTTCGGTGAGTTGGAGGTTGCTTTGTAAGGCTGAATCGTAATCATTCAATTCTTGGATGAGAACTGCTTTCACCTTTACGTAATCTAGGCCAAAGGGGTTACTGCCGCTGCTAAATCCAGTGGGAAACATCTTTTCTATGAAAGCCGCAGCCTTAGTTTTAAAGCTTCCATTGCCGTTTTGATACAGGGGGGCATAAAAGCGATAGACCGTAGGATTTGCGGAGGCAGAAGTTTTGTCAGATGGACTCGATCTGGTTGCATACCGAATAAATTCTGTTTTCATGTCGGCTTCTGATTTAGTGGGTGGGATAATATTATAATGCCCAACGTCATATGGATTGGGGGCGGTAGCACTGTCTTGCGCTAGTAACATTCCGTCCATGGTGAAATGTCCAGGTTGATTGCCAGTTGCGATATTATTGAGTTCCGCCAGATAAGTTTGTTGAAAGAATGTACTCATCCCTGAAATTTTAATGTTCGGAACATTATATCCAGCTGGGCCACTTCCATCGTTAATCGCTTGTGTGCTAATCACGCCCACATTTGAAATGGCCTCAACAAAATCGTTCGGGCTCAAGTTGGCCGGTCCGATTCTGCTTCCGAAAGGCTTGGCACCTGCGACCGCTTCAAGATCGATTCCATCCTTGAGTGGTAAAAAAAGGAGTCTTGCTTTGGCTTTTATTTTTACTGCGTAGTGAACCACCCCCCCATCAGTACGTATATAGCCGAGTGGTGCATCTAAGGCGGGAAAGGGGACTATGGAAGCGTTGCAAACTGTAGCGCTTGTTGTGCTGCTGGGTGGGTTGTTTTGGGCAGCCATGATTTGAACATATGCATTGAAGTTGGTCGTGACTGGTGCGAGTTGAATTTGATGAGGGCTTTGAAGCTCAATCATGGTCACATCTGAATGCGCCATTACATCGTTGTTTAAATTTGAAAGTGCTGATTTAAAGGCAAGAATGGTTCTTTCATAGCCTTCGGCTTGTGGTGACGCCTCCCAGCCAGTTACTAGATCTTGGGTAACGCTTGGTTGTGGCATTGCGTTTAAAAATTGCTCAAGCGTTTCGATGCGCATGGAATTAATCATATTGCGCGGATAGAGCCCCAAGCCTTTCACGAGGTTTTTGATCGTATTCATAGCGCCATCTTTATCCGATTGGCTCATTGTTGAAGTCAGGACCGTATTGAAAAAAGTTTGTAGGTCTTGATTGACGTCGTTATTGCCGCTTGCTCCCCGAAAAAGCCACTTTAAGAGGACAAAAAGATTCATGTCACTTTGGCCCTGACAGAGATTGTTTTGAATATTCTGAATTTGAATCACATTGTCAAGAAGCTGCTGGGTGATTGCAGTTAAGCCACCACTGGGGAACATTTTTGTTAGAGTAGCGGCATTATTAGGAATGTTGATTTGCAAACAATTATCATTCGCTTGGCCATTCGTGGTAAGTGGGATACAAACCACGGGCACGTTCATGGGGTTTGCGAGAAATTTCGAAGTCGCTGTGGTTTGAGAAGAGTCATGTTTCCAAAACGTGTAATAGCCCGCTTTGGTAGTGGCAGCGCCTGAAACAAGTCCTACGGTGGGTGGGCCAGGAAACCCATCATTCCCAATATTCCCCACAAAAGTGTAACGATAGGCAAACTTCTTAAACTGCCTCTTCATATCATAATTCAAATACGAAATGGCATTCAGCTCTCGAGCTTGAGTGGCAGCCCCTGCGTAGGCAGCAGCATCGGCGGCTGTTTGCAGACTGATTTTTGCAGCGATGAGTAAGCCGGTATTGACAACAAAGCTAAAGAACATCAAAAAACTCACGAGCATCATTGCCATGAGGATGATGGACTGGCCTTTTTCAGAACGTAAGTAATGATTGATTTTCAAAGAAGACGTCCGCTTCTGTCACTTTTTTGTCGAAAAAACGCAAGATTCATAACAAGAGCTTATCTTGTGCAAAGCCTAAAATCAATTCGACTAAGCAGGATAAAATGGGTAAAAATAGAGTATGCAATCCATTCAAAAACTCGCGTTAGTTTTGGGCTCTTTATTGGTACTTTCTCACTCAGCGATGGCCGAGATCAAAGTAGGACTCGTGCTTGAAAAGTCGGGTAAAGATGATAAATCGTTTAACGCCTCTGCTTATCAAGGCGTCAAACGCGCCGAAAAAGAATTGGGTGTAACGACCAAAACTGTAGAAGCTCCCGACAACAGTGCCTATGAATCGCTCCAGCGGGCGTTTTCAGAAAAGAAATTCGATATCATTGTGGCAGTGGGCTTCCATCAATTGGAGTCGGTAAGAAATAATGCTGCCCGTTTTCCGAATCAAAAATTTGTGCTCGTCGATGAAGATGCAAAGATGCCGAATGTTCGCTCGGTCATGTTCGAAGAACAAGAAGGGAGTTACTTGGTCGGCGCGCTCGCGGCCCTCCATTCTAAAGCCGGAAAAGTGGGTTTCATGGGCGGAATGGATGTGCCCCTCATTCGTCGCTTTCAATTGGGCTACGAAGCCGGTGTAAAAAAAATTAACCCTAAAGCCGAAGTTCTTTCTAACTACTTGGGTGTGACGGGTGAGGCTTGGAATAATCCTCCTAAAGCGAAAGAACTCGCCTTTGATCAATTCAATCGCGGAGCCGAAGTAATCTTTGTCGCTGCAGGGAATTCAGGTCTCGGTGTGTTTGATGCCGCTCAAGAAAAAAACAAACTCGCGATCGGCGTCGATTCCAATCAAAATTGGGTGAAGCCTGGGTATGTCTTAACCAGCATGTTGAAGCACGTGGACGAAGCCGTGTTTGATTCCATCAAGCTTTACAAAGAAGGTAAATTCACTACCGGTCTTATTCGCTACGGAGTGCAATCGAAGGGCGTTGATTATGCAATGGATGAGAACAACGCGAAGTTAGTGACTGCCAATGACCGTAAAAAACTCGAAGCCCTTCGTGCAGATATTATTACGGGTAAGATCAAAGTACCTGATTATTATTTAATTCAAAATGGCCAAAAGAAAAAATGAAAATTATTGAGTTTAAAAATGTTTCAAAACAGTTTGGGACATTTTTTGCGAATCAAGATTTGAGCTTTAGTGTGGAAAGCGGAACCATTCATGGTTTGATTGGCGAGAATGGCGCTGGTAAATCCACAGCAATGAAGGTGCTTTTCGGCATTTATCCCTTAGACGGCGGCGAGATTTTGATCAGCGAAAAGCCTTCTCTGATTAAAAACCCCATTCATGCCATGAGTCTGGGGATAGGAATGGTTCATCAACATTTCATGCTCGCTGAAACAGAAACCGTTCTCGATAATATTATACTTGGCCACGAACCCACTTCCTTTTTTGGAATAATTAATCGTGAAGTCGCTCAAAAAGAATTACAAAAAATTTCTGAAAGTTATGGTCTTCATTTTTCAAAATGGAATGAGCCCGTATCCCGTTTGTCGGTGGGGGAGCAGCAACGGGTAGAGATCATTAAGTTACTCTATCAAAAATCGGAAGTGCTGATTCTCGATGAACCCACAGCAGTACTCATTCCGCAAGAAGTGAAAGAGCTCTTCACCAATCTCAGGCGCTTAAAGGATGAGGGTAAGACCATCATTCTTATTTCTCATAAGCTAAAAGAGGTTCTGGAATATACCGACGCAGTAACGGTGATGAGAAGAGGCAAAGTAGTGGGTACGAAAGTGACCCGCGATACCAATGAAGACGAACTCGCAGAGATGATGGTGGGACGGAAGGTGTCTTTCACTTATCAAGGCGAACGAAAAATCTTAGCATCGCAAGTAAAGCCAAAATCAGTACTGCAGGTAAAAAATTTAAGTACAGTTAAAACTAATGAACCTCTCAAGGATATCAGTTTTGAACTCAATCCTGGCGAAATTCTGGGTATTGCTGGAGTTCAGGGCAATGGCCAATCAGAGCTTTTACGCTTTCTTTCTCATCCTTCGTCGATGGCTTCAAAAGCGAATGGCGAATATTACATTCAAGGCAGAAGTGTTTCTCACGCGTCGCCACTGGAGTTAAGAAATAAGGGTGTGGGCTTGGTGCCCGAAGATCGAATCTCAGAAGGCCTTTTACTTCAACAAGATATGACTGAGAATTTCATTCTGGGGCAGCAGGAAGATCCGCGCTACATCAGCCGAGGATTTATCAATCGAAAAGCGGTGACTGCCCAAGTGCAAAATAAGATTAAAGAGTTTGATATTCGGCCTCCCTATACCACTGTTTGGGCAGGGAAGATGAGTGGCGGTAATCAACAAAAACTTTTAATGGCGCGCGCTTTAGATCCTGATCCCTCCATTTTGTTTGTGGCTCATCCCACGCGTGGGGTGGACGTGGGTGCAATTGAGAAAATTCATGATGCGATTATGCAAGAACGTAACAAAGGCAAAGCGGTCATGCTTTTTTCTTCTGAGTTAGATGAGTTAATGGATCTTTCTGACCGCATCCTGGTTTTCTTTGATGGTAAGATTCAAGCCGAATTCTCGCGTCGTGAATTTGATTCCTGGGATATCGGACGCACCATGGGTGGTGGGGATAAAGCAGCAGGGGGCGAACAATGAAAGCCATTACCATGAATGCATCTATGCGTGCCTTAGTGAAGTCGATATTAGGGGCGATGCTCGGTTTATTCTTAGGCCTCATGATATGTTGGTTTACGGGCGAATCCCCGATCAAAATTTTAAAGATACTTTTTCAGAGTGCTTTTGGCAGCGGCTATGATTTTGGAATGACCCTATTTTATACCGCACCTCTTCTACTTACAGGTCTTGCCGTTGCGATTCCCTTTAAATCGGGCCTTTTTAATATTGGCGCCGAAGGGCAGTTGACGATGGGGGCGCTTGCCGCCTCTGCAGTAGCCGTGGTTGCGCCCAATGTGCAGTCGCCTGTCCTTGCAATTGCACTTGCGGTGGTATTTGCATTTGTGGGGGGCGGAATTTGGGGAGCGATTCCTGGGTTTTTAAAAGCGAAGCGGGGAAGCCATGAAGTCATCACGACCATCATGTTGAACTTCATCGCCGCCGGCGTTTCTGCTTATTTTACTTTATATGTATTAAAAGATCCAAACAGCGCACAAGCGGAAACCCTATTGTTGCCGAGTGTTTATCATTTGAAAGCATTTGAATGCTTTAACGGAGCTCCGATGGGGCCACTTATTTTTTGGCTCCTCGCCCTCGTTGTGTTTCTTTATTTTTGGATGTGGCATAGCGTTTGGGGTTATGAATTAAAAGCTGTAGGCGAAAACGAAAAGGCTGCTGGGGTGTATGGGATATCCAAGCAGAAAATTTGGATGAGCTCCATGTTTCTCGCCGGTGGTGTAGCTGGATTGGTGGGGATCATTGAAGTGCTCGGTAACTCACACCGTTTTAAAATTGGCTTCTCAGCCGATTATGGTTTCGTAGGGATTGCGGTAGCGCTCGTTGCTCGCGGAAATATCTTAGGGATCATTCCTTCAGCGCTTTTATTTGGAATCTTGCAAAAGGGAGCAGGAAGCCTTGATCTTGAAACCGATAAAGTGACGAGAGATTTATCATACATCATTCAAGGCTTAATCATCTTGGGCGTTGCTGCTGAAGGTCTGTGGACAAGGAAACGAAAATGATCGATTCATTTATACAGTCATGGCTTTTGCCAGTAATGCGCGTTTCTACGCCGCTCATCTTTGCTGCCTTAGGTGGTATGTGGTGCGAGCGAAGTGGGGTCATTCAAATCGGCCTCGAGGGATTTATCCTGATTGGTTCTTTTTTTGGTGCGATCTCTACTCTCTATTTTAGTAATCCTTACTTGGGTTTCTTATTTGCAGGGATTGCTGGCATGGTGCTTTCAGTATTGTACGGAGTGGTCGTTCTTCATTATCGCGCGAATCAAATTGTCGCAGGCACGGCACTCAATTTGTTTGCAATGGGCATCCCTCCTTTTCTCTCTAAGATTTGGTATGACTCTACCGGTTCTACTCCGCCCATTCCTACAGAATCGCAATTTAAGATTGCGCCTCTGTTTATCATGCTCATGATTGTGGCCCTCACCCATATCGTATTTTATTACTCTCGTTTCGGCTTAAGACTTCGTTTCGCAGGTGAGCACCCAAAAGCGCTAGAGAGTGCCGGTGTTTCAATTAAGACAAAACGCTGGCAAGGCGTACTGATGAGCGGATTCTTAGCAGGCCTAGGCGGCGGAACACTTTCGATTTACCTTTCTTCTTCATTTATTCGGAATATGTCGGCAGGCCGAGGGTTTATCGCACTTGCCGCTGTGATCCTTGGGAAATGGAAGCCAATCCCTACCGTTCTTGCCTGTTTGCTCTTTGGTGTTACCGAAGCAATTCAAATTCGTTTGCAAGGAGTGGTAATTTGGGGGACCGAGCCGGTACCAGTTCAGTGGATCCAGATTTTACCATATCTCATCACGATGATTGTATTGGCTGGAGCTGTTGGCCGCTCGTATGCGCCAAAAAGTTTAGGACAGGTGGCGGAGTAATGAAAAGCATTTTATTATTGCTGACCTTGTTCACGCTTTCGGCGTGTGAAACGCCTCCCTTGTTAAAACAATTCGTGGTCAGAGTCAAAGAGACTCTTGGATTAGAAACAAAAACGCTACCATCAGAAGTAAAAAGTGAAATGAGTCAGCCCACGCCCGATGAAACATCGAACAAGTCGGCGGGCGAATTGGCGAAAGCAAATTCTGAGCTTCTTTTTGAAATGATGTCCGTGATTTTTAACGAGCCTCAAGTGGAAGACAAATCTAACTTTGGCGAACTCGTATACTCACTCAATCAAGGAGCCTCTCTTGAAGGAATCTATCGTGGGATTATTATGGGCTCCCGCTACCGCGCTCTCGAGGCAAAAAGTCAATCTGCGTCTCCCACCGTATTAAAGGCATTTGCGCTGGAAATGGCAGAGCTTCAGATGGTGATGAAGAATCCAACTGAGTTTCAAAAGGACGAAGCTAAAAAAGTTCCCACTATTGATTTTCCTGAAGCAGCGAGCGATTCAGAGATTTCGTCGCATCCTTCTCAAGTCGTAAAACCAAAGAAAACGAAAGATGAGATTTTTCAAAATATGCTTGAGACTTTCTTGGGCGCATCGACGCTGACATTGAAACGCGTTTTGGGCGAAGAGTCGCTTCTACATTTAGATGAGATGAAAGACTCTTCTGGTGATCTTGCTCAATGGTACGCCAAATTTGTTCTCCGAATGTGTGATGCTGGAGTTGATTTTGGTCTGAAACAGAGAAGTGATCCTAATTTTGATTTTCATTTTAAATTCGCTCAAACCATGGCGCTCGATCGAGTGAAGTGGGAAGTGCTGAATCGCTATCACCGTTATTTAAACAGCCTGAAATAACGGTCGTCCCGATCTTTATGTTGATTTCTGCGTCAAATGACGCAAATCTCAACATAAAGATCGGGACGACCTTTTAGAACCGAGTTAGAGTTGAGACGTGCACCTTTCCTTGTTGTTGATCATGTCTTTTTTAAGCCTCTTCACTATTCGTGCCGAAGCCCAATACTCTGGTCTTTCCTATCCTAGGCGCACCCAACCCTACTCCGGGTGGACTTCCATCATTCAGGGCGATACTAATACGATTGGTATGGCGGGTGCGACCGTCGCACTCCCCAATAGTATCTCTGCGATGGAAGCTAACCCCGCTGGATTCGCAATGACTCTGGGGGGAGTGAGCGCACAAATCAATTCATCCACGCTAAAAGACCCGGACTTAAATCGAAGCGGGACTGATCTAAAAGAATATCAGTGGGGCTTGGGCACGAATACTCCCCCCTGGGGTTTTGGAATTACTTACTATGCTCCATCGTCTGAAAGCGTAATGAATTCCGAAGTTTCAGTCAGGGAGTTACGCTTCTCAGTGGCCAGATTCCTGAGTCCGCGAACCAGTATCGGAATGGCGCTTCAATACGATAAAGGCATTAGGCACTTTGATGGCAACGATTTTAGTTCCTCACATATTTCATTTCAAATCGGCGCCCTTTATCGTTTAGAAAATCACTGGATTTTGGGGGCAAGTTTTACACCTGCAATTGATATTTCACCTTCTGATGATGTGAGCGATGCCTCTACTTTCGGCTTCAATCAAACGATCCGTATTCCAAGTCTCACTTCAGTGGGGGTTGGGTTTATGCCCAATCGTTTTTTTAGGGCAGGCGCCTCACTCACTTTGGTGGGAGGTACACCAGATACGGCCTTACTTTATGATCAAACCATTAACTATGGTCAAATCCTCACACTTCAACCGCGCATTGGGGCAAGTTATGTCTTGGTTGACTATCATTTCATCAAAGTAGAATTAGCGATGGGTTCATACTTTGAGGTTTCAAGAATTGCAGGACAAAGTAATCGTCTCCACGAAACTTTCGGATTTGAGGTAAATCCTTGGTTTATCAACACTGGTATCGGTACCGACGTTGCCGAAAGATATAAAAACTGGTTCGTTTCAATTGGAATTGATATTGTTCGGACTTTCCGCACATTTGAAATCATCCCCAAAGATACTGTGCCACCGCTCAATGGATCTTTTCCCTCCATGCTTAAAATTTCTGCAAATGGCCTTCCTGACTCTTTCACTGAAGGTGAGAAAAAAACATCATCGCCAGTCAGTGCAAAACAGGTACAGCAAATCATTGAAAACATCCCAAATCGCATTGAAGAAAGGTTTTCTTCACCCACTGCAAGCCATGCACCTAGGTCGACAAAAGCAAAAAAGAAGAAAAAATCTGTAGGTAAGTCACCACAGTCCCCTATCTAAAGTCTATTTAACTGATTCTGATCGCTTTTCTCTCGCTTACGATCATGAGGTTTCATATTGCCTCCTTGGCCGGAGTTTCTATGGGCTCTATTTTCGGTTTTGCGTTCATGGGTATATTGCTCACCGAAACGGTCATCCTGGGATTGCATGCGCACTCGCGTTTGGCGTGGCTTCTGGTGGTGTCGGTAGGCATTGTTTATTTATTTTCAATATTCTTCCCGATAGGGATCGTGGTTTTAGTGCTGTTTGAGCAAGAAGAGGTTCAGTGCTATTTTCAGGATGAGAGTGAAGTTGCTGGTGATGAGGTCAAAGTCCAGCAGCGGGCATAGGTTGAAAGATGGGGGTGAGTTTTTATTTAAGCGCGCGCCTGAAGAATTCGCGGTCGTCATATGCGGCCAAGGCGAGGGCCCGAGAATCTAGACTTGCCAAGATCTGATTACGTTCCATTTCACTTTTCCAGCCGACGAGGGCCATATTCCGCAGCGCTTGGCGTTTGACTATCCAATGTTCGCTTGGATTTTGAAGAATGGTGAGATGCAAATCTTGCAACGAAACACGAGTTTCTAAAGGCCAGTTTTTGGAGTCGAGTTTTAAAATGGATTTTAAAATGCCGATCCGAACAATCAAAAGATGTTCAGCGCTCTCGCGGGTGTAGTTTTCTAAAAAATAACTTTGAAGTTCAGTAGGTAAACCATGGGAACTTAGTATTTCATCTGCAAAATGCGGTGAGGCAAGCTCTGAAAATATCTCGCTGATTTTTTCTGCGGTGAGGCCCTGTGCCTGAGAGGAAGGCGCGATCGAAGAAAGTGGGTGGATGGGATGCGACCCTTCTGTTTTCTTTTGTAAAGCAAGGGATGGCGGAATTACCGCGACTGCTTGCGAAGTACTCAAGATGGTGAGAATGGTGGTGGTAGTTGTAGAGGTAGTATTCTTGGTGGAAATTTTGGCGATCAATAATGCAAGTACTAGCAGAACGATTATTGTTTTTCTCATCAATCAGTCCTCCAGGTAAGGGTTCAAGATAGTTGTTTTTGCTGGTTCAAAAACTTGAAGTGCGCTTTTGGGATAGGACGACTTTGGGTCTGCTTCTTGATCGATGATTTTAAGATTAGAAATCTGATGGATTGAGTTCTTCAAATGGAGGCAAGGGTGAGCAGTGTCACCTTCAAATGTGATCGCCCCATTATTATTGATGCCGAAGCCGCGATGAAGCCAGGGGTCGACGGCGGGTTTAAATGTGGTACTTGAGATTCCACAGTGGGAAATGAATTTTTTGCTTGCGATGGATTTTTGTATCGAGAGCGGGCCATGAAGTTCGTGAGGTCTCACCATAGTAAAATCCACAATATTATGGATAGACGGAGAGAGATTTGGAAAAGACGTCACTTTAGTATTCGTATAAGGCTTAAAGTAAAGCGTCCCTTGCTGATCGAGGAGTGCTCGAATGTTGGTCCCCTCTACATATTTAATGGCCTTCATGCCTGCGTCTACTTGGAAATCAGATTCTTTTGCAAAATAGTTATTTTGAGCATCTGCTTGGCCGTCAGAGAAAAATAAGTGTCCATCATGGGCGATTAAATAAAGTGTGTCGCTAAAACGACCTGAGGTAACAAAGACCCATCCGTCTCCTCCTGGCGCTTGTAGTATCGAAGGGTGGAGGTTGTTATGATCGTCATCAAATGCATAGAGCTTGCCTGTGCTGCCTAGCATGTAACGATTTTTTTCCGGGCCCATTAAGGTTTTCACTGCCTGAAATCCACTGGGCTGAAATTGGGAAAGCGTAACTATTTTTTCGTCCGTTTTAGTGTCGAAGTGAACATAAAAGAGCTGATTTTGATCGTTTAGATAGTAAGTAAGTGGAGTTTCTCCATTGTACATGACTGAAACGTCGATGACGTGAATCCCGGGATCCTTAAATATTGTGGGCGCATTTTCTGTCAGGCTTCCATCAAAATCCCAAGAGTAAATTTTCTTGCTTTGCGTGTAGAGATTGAGTGCGTTCGTGCGCCAATTAAATTCGATACGGATGATGATCTCTCCGGGAATGTGAATGCCCGAGTCTATTAAGGTATGATTAAAAGGGTGTAGGAAGAAAACTTTACCTTGACGATCGAGAACGGCAACTAAGTCGTGAGGTGTGGCGAGATCGGATGGAAGAGTATTGATGCGAGTTCCAGCTCTCATGACCGCAGCAGACTCTAAAAAGAGCCGATCAGAGGCAGGGAGATTGGGCTGATTCTCAGGAAGGCCAATATCGAAACTAATTTCATAAGCATAAGCGCCACTGGTGGCATCGTCGATCTTGAGTGTTTCATCGCAGCCATCTCGGGAAAGAGGGATGTCACCCTGACGGCAAGAGACGTGATTTGCTGCCTTTGGTTCAGAATGATGCGCTTCGTGCACTAAAGTCGAAATGCTTTCAAGAGGTGGATCAGTGAGAAAGCGTGCTCCAAAAAAGATATCACGATTACTATTGTAGGCAATGGTGGTTGCTTGAGTGAGATCGAAAGCAGTAGCGTTTGAAAGATCGAGGAGGTATTGAAAAGGAGAAAGAATACTGGCGGTCGCTCCGCCTTGCCAGTTTGGAAGTGCGGCCACGCCGATCCACTTTGCAAGACCAAGCAATTTAAAGAAACGGTCTCTTTGATCGCCGGATAGTTTGTCGATTTCAGGTTGCGGTAGCCGAGCCGAGCGGGCAAGCGATTCGATTTGGTTGGCATCAGGGAGTGGAAGATTTGCGTAATTATTGAATGACTTGTTGTCTGCTGAAGCAGTCGCTTGAAAAAAGTGCATGAAGAGAGCAAGAATTAAAATGAGTTTATTCATAACTTCCTGCCCTGAGTTTGTATTTGGACAATTTTAATGCTCCGGATTCAATTTTTTATGAAGATGAGCGATCCTTGCTTCAAATGTGGCTACTTGGTCTTGGTGGATTTTTAGATAATGTTGCGTAATTAATAATTCAATTTTATAGTCCATCTGTTGTAATACTTCTGGAATGAGGTCGCTTTTAAAATCATTTCGATACATTTCGAGTGGTTGCAAATAAAGTTTGTCCCAATGATTGCTTAAAAAGCGAACCCTTTCACGTGGAATTAAAGACCGCATATAAACACGGAAGGCCTCACTTTCATATTTTCCGTCAGCTGTTAGCGGGATGCTCGGTTGAGGTGGCCTTAATGCATAATGAGTTCTGAGGAAGGTCCCAGAGAAATGGTCTTTAAATTTGAGAACATTTTCAATCAGCTGGGCGCTAGGTTTTCTGAGTAAATCAAAGATGATGATTTTTACTTCCTCGTAATTTGATTTTTCCAAATCCCTCATTGTTTTGAGGTAAGTAGAAACTTCATCATTCGACATTTGAAAGCGTTTGGCGTAAGTCGAAATTGCATCTAGATTGGAAGCGCTGACGGTATTGGAATTTCCGAAGGCATAGAGCATATTTGCTAGTATTCCGTCTACAATGAGTATTTTTTCAGACGGCAAAAGGATGGAAAAATTATTGATGAGGGTCTTTACTTTGTTACCACCCTTGTAATCTCGCAACCAACCCTCGGCCACAATAGCCTCATATAATATGCCAGAATCAATGATCGGTTTTACTGTTAAGGCATTTGAAAGCACGGCTAAGTCTTCGGCATTGGTGATGCCTAGCTGCTTCATTGCGGTTTTATGGTAAGAATGGTTCCCGAGTATTGATTCTTCTTTGTAGTTTTCAGCAGCAAGCAAAACGCGATCAAGAGTAGTAGGTGTGGTAATAATATGGTTGCAATCAGTTTGCGCGAATAAAACGGGTGACATCAATAAAGTAAAAAACTGAAAAAATATTACGTTAATTCGGAACTTCATAAAGCGGGAGAATAGCATAATGGATCATTTTGATCCAGTTCCTTTTAGTTGAGTTTTATTTTATATGAATTTAATTTAAAAAATAAAACAATGAACCAAGCGAGTTCAATTCAATTTGTTGAACATAATAGCAGATACTGATTGAGCAGTTGCAAGCGTTACTTCACGAAGAAACACTACGGCAGCGCCTTGATTCCTTGCGCCTTCAAATTCTCAATTACTTTCGCCGAAACATTAAATCTAAAACTTCCGACATCTGAACTTTGATCGCTCGTGTTTTTAACTTCAAAAGAAAATATTTCCTGAAGCAGAAGTGTATCTTGCTCGGTTCCGGTGACTTCTTGAATGGACACCACTTTTCGATTGCCCGATCTGAATCTTCGAATTTGGACGATCATTTGAATTGCGCTGGCGATTTGTCTACGGATGGCAGCAAGGGGCATATCTAATCCGGCTGACATCATGAGCGTTTCCAAGCGAAATAGTGCGTCCCGTGCCGAATTTGCATGGATAGTAGTCATGGAGCCTTGGTGGCCGGTATTCATTGCTTGAATCATGTCCATCGCTTCAGGGCCTCGGCACTCACCCACAATAATGCGATCGGGGCGCATGCGAAGCGCATTTGCTACCAAGTCACGAGCGGTGATGGCGTCACCGCCTAAACTTTTAGGTTTACTCATTAACTTCACCTGATTGGGAAGAATGACTGGGATCTCGGCGGTGTCTTCGATGGTCACAATTCTTTCGTGCGGAGGCACGAGCGCTAAAAGCGCGTTGAGTAATGTTGTTTTACCGGTACCGGTACCACCGCTGATTAAAATATTTTGTTTACCTAAGATGCAGGCATTCAGGAAATAGGCCATGCGCTCATCAAGGCTTTCATTCGTAATAAAGTTTTCGATGTTGTAACGCTTCGGAAAGCGACGAATAGTAATACAGGGGCCATATTCGGTAACGGGAGGTGCGGCGATATGGACGCGCGATCCATCGGGAAGTGAAGCCATTGCTAGCGGTTGATCTGGAGTGAGCGCGCGTCCTGTGGGTTCAAGAAGCGCTCTGACGACGCGATTGAGGTCATCGATCGATTTGAAACGAACTGGCGTGACGATGATTTGGCCACGTTTTTCAATGGCGATGTTCCT
>CAIMWN010000029.1 GCA_903845155.1 Oligoflexia bacterium | reverse complement strand
GTCGTTTTATTTACATCATTGCGCTTTTATTGATCCCCTCACTTCACACGGCCCTTGCGGAGGAAATTCCAAACACAACAACAGTGCAACCTCCCCCGCTTTATGGAGCTAACCCTAGACTCGTAGGCTGGACCAATCTTATTTTTCCTGGCACCGGTGAAATGATTCGTGGTAACTGGGGAAAAGGCGCAACCCAAACCTTGTATGAAGGGGGCACTTTTGCAACTGGATATGCACTTTCAAGTTCTAAAGGGTTTTCAAGCTTAGATGGCATTAGTGACAGCTTCAAACCCTTCAATTTATCCAACAAAAATAGAAACAGGCAGATTTCACTTGAGCAAAAAATGGAATCGGACATGCTCCTCGAGTTTTCCATTAAATCCCACATGACTAACACCTTCATTGCCTATCGTGATGCTTACAAAGATCGAGGGATTACCGAAGGCTTAGATCAGCATACGGCCTACGAAGGCCTAATGATTCCATTCGAGAAAACTTATTTCACCGAACCCGATGTTTGGATACCGCTAGCACTCGTCGCTGCTGCGGTTGCAATCGATTACGCCACCACCACACCTGATGCAGTCCAACCTTTGAACGCAAGCTCAAATGTCCTTTATGATTTCAATTATGGTGTTTGGCAACCGCTGGGGAGTGGTTATCCTGAAGAGGCCTTTTTTAGAGGATTTCTACAGCACGAAGTTACAGACATGACGAACTCCCCCTTCGTCGGTATTCTCGCTCAATCCCTCGCATTTGCATTTTCACATGAAGCCGGAAATGGACGCTATTCAGCGGCGGCCGTTGGTGGATACCTTGGTTACCTTGCGTACAAACATAAAGGGGATCTTGGTCCCGGAGTCACCCTTCATTTCTGGGGCGATTTCATTCTAGGGCTTGAAACCATTCTCCTCAGCCAAAAGGGACAACACACGACCACGCAGGGTGGGTTTTCGCTTCAATACAATTACTAACTGCCCATTCACAGTTGAGCGCTTAAATCATCAGCAGATCAACTGCCTAGTTTTAAAAACGAGGAAGTGAATCTGCCAATGCCGTTTGCGCTCAATCGCGTAATCGGAGCAATGAGTGATCTGAAAAACAAAAAGGCTGCAAAGAAGTTCATTCTTTTGCAGCCTTAATTAATTTTTGTATCAAAAAATATCGAACACCCTACCAAGCGTAAGGATTATTTTTCTTCAGACATCTGATCGATCGCGACACCAACTGGAATAGATTTCTCTCCACCCCCGCCGCCATCTTCCGAAGCAGGATCAATGCCCACTTTTTTCAGATCAGCATCCGAATCTTTTTCACCTTCATGCGGTCCTAACGTGCGAATAAACGCCACGAGTGACCAACGATCATCCGATGGAAGACTAGCAAAAGAAGGCATCGCATTTAAACCTTTAGTCAATGTTCCGAAAATTTGACTAGGTTTACGCCCATTTTTCCAATTATCAGCGGATGTAAAATTACGCGGTTTTGGATTGAGGCCGGCTGCTGCGGGACCATTTCCTTGTCCTTCGGCCCCATGACAAGCAACACATTGAGCTTGAAACTGCTCTTTACCATGTGCAACCAGTTCGGGAGTCGCAATCCATGCCTTTTTAAATTTAGACTTAGCAGGGCCACTCGCACTCTCCGGAACAATGGGGCCCTTCACATAAACGTCGCCCCTGGTCAGGAGATCGCTAAAGGTAAGTACCATAAATACGGTCATAAAAATGAGCGAGGTACTAAAGATAATTGAATTTTCTTTATAGTCATATTTCAGACCCATAAAGAATAAACAAACCAGTGAAGCCTTTACCGACGCCACCAACATTGCCACTGCAAAATTCCAAGCACCCAAATCTATTTGTGCAACTCCAACGGTAATTACCGTTAGACAGATCAGGATACCAAAAATCTTATACGCCATCGAATCCGATAAGATATGATGTGCATGTGTTTCGTTTTCATGATTATTATTCGACATAATTTTTCCTTAAAGTTAGCTCACCAAATAAAGTAATGGAAAGAGAAAGATCCAAACTAAATCCACAAAGTGCCAATAAAGCCCGGTAATTTCGACAGGTGTAAAATAAGCTGGACCGAATTCACCTCTTTTCGCACGGCGAATGAGCCAGTAAATAATTGCCATCCCGATAATGACGTGCAAACCATGAATCCCAGTCATCACAAAATACACTGAAAAGAAAAGAGGCGCTTTTGCAATCTTAAGCTCTTCATAGTGCCACTGAGCACCTGGAAGAATCCCTTCATGAAATTTGTGAGCGTATTCAAAATACTTCACGATCAAGAAACCACCAGCACAAATCAGAGTTACCCAAAGAAGCTTCACTGCCTTGTCAATGTTTCCTCGCTGAGTTGAACTCACTGCAAGAGCCATAGTTAAGGAACTGGTAATCAGAATCACAGTATTGAGTGCGCCCATTTTCCAATTAAGCAGGTGATGTGCTTCATGCATCATCTCAGGGTTAAACACCCTAAGGACTGCATACGCTACAAACAATCCGCTAAAAAAGAGAACTTCGGTGACGAGAAAAATCCACATCCCCTGTTTACAAGCATCAAACTCTTCATTCGCAGTATTAAAATGATGCGCATGATGTCTGTCCGCTGCTAAAACTACTCCTGCCTCTGATTGACTCATTTCATTCTCCTCAAAATTAAGCGTTTTTACCTAAGTAGACTTTATCACCGCGATACTCATATGGGCCTTCGGTGACGACCGGATCGTAAAGGAAATTCTCAAATGGCGGCGGCGAAGCAGTCTGCCACTCTAAAGTGAGGCCGCCCCAAGGATTGTCTCCAGCTTTTTCACCATTTTTCAGTGAACGCCAAAGATTCCAAGCAGTAACGATAAATCCTACTGCAAGGATCCAAGAACCAATCGTTGAAATCCGATTATATACTGTAAACTGAGGTAAGTAATCGGCATAACGACGTGGCATTCCGAGAACTCCCACAATAAATTGCGGAAAAAAGGTAACGTTGAATCCAACCATCACGAAAAACGCGCCAATTTTCGCTGGTGTCTCGTGATACATTTTCCCTGAAAATTTCGGGAACCAGTAATGGAGTCCACCTAAGAATGCCATAATCGTTCCACCCACCATCACATAGTGAAAGTGTGCAATGACGAAATAGGTATCAGTTAAGTGAACATCGATTGCAATCGTTGCCAAAAACACTCCTGTTAATCCACCAATAGTGAAAACAAACAGAAAGCCAAAAACGTATAGAAGTGGCGTATTGAACCGGAGTGACCCTTTGTACATGGTTGCTACCCAGCCAAATACTTTTACACCCGTCGGAATTGCCACGAACATCGTAATCAATGAAAAGACCATGTTTGCAAATTCAGATTGTCCGGAAACAAACAGATGATGTCCCCATACGATAAACGACACGAGCGCGATCCCGAAGGTCGCAGCCGCAATCGCCTTATAACCAAAAATTGGTTTTCGTGAAAAGACGGGGATGATTTCTGAAATCACGCCCATACCTGGCAATACCATGATGTAAACGGCTGGATGTGAGTAAAACCAGAAAAAATGTTGAAACAATACCGGGTCACCACCGAGTTTCGGGTCAAAAATCCCAATGCCCAGCGTGCGCTCTAATACCAATAATAAAAGTGTAATTGCCAAAACCGGAGTCGCAAGAACTTGAATTACCGAGGTTGCATAGAGAGCCCATACAAAAAGCGGTAAACGATCCCAATGAAGTCCTGGAGCGCGCAACTTGTGAATGGTCACAATAAAGTTTAGTCCCGTGAGGATTGAAGAGAACCCCATAATAAAAGCACCAAGAAGCACATAGGTTGCGCTGCTTGAGGAACGAATAGAGTAAGGAGTATAGAAAGTCCAACCGGTATCTACACCCTTGAGAAATAGCGTACTACTCGCAAGAAGAGCTCCGCAGATATAAATATAGTATGAAAATAAGTTCCATCGCGGAAATGCCACATCCTTCGCCCCGAGCATCATCGGCAATACGAAGTTACCAATTGCTGCTGGAATCAAAGGAATGATCACCATAAACACCATGATTGCACCGTGATAGGTGAAAAAACGGTTATAAGTATCTTGAGTCATGTATTGCAATCCAGGCGAGAACAGCTCAAGCCTAATTCCCAGTGCGAAAATTCCTCCCAAAAGGAAGAAAATCATAATGGTAAAAAGATACATCATCCCGATCCGTTTATGATCGAGTGTTCCTAACCAGGATTTGATTCCTGGCGTGTGGTTAATATAGTTATCACCGTGTTGCACTGCTGGTGCCGCTGCATGTGACATATTTTTATCTCCTTACGCACAGTCTCGTGCGATTTTATAATCCTACTTTAAACTCTTAATGTATTCAGTGATGGCGATGATTTCTTCCTCAGTCACTAAGCCCTTATAAACCGGCATAGATGGAGGATAACCTTCAACAATTTCTGCTTGTGGGTTTTCGATCGAACGGCGGATATAATTTTCATCCACCTTGACCACTTTCCCACCCTCAAGCTTCACGTCTTCACCAAAAATCCCTTTGTAACTTGGACCCACTAATCTTGACCCATCTACCGAGTGACATGCGACACAACCTTTCGATTGAGTGAGTGCCTTTCCTTTTTCGGCCAGGGACAAACCAGTAGTCAACGTTCCTTGTGATGCGGGCATTCCCTCACCTAAGTGATTGGAACGAAATCCCGGATAGGTCGGATCAGCTGGAAGTGAATCAACGTCGATTTTCTTTCCGGAAACCCAATCTCTCCATTGATCAGGAGTGAGCGCAATCACGCGACCAAGCATGCCCGAATGGGAAGTCCCACAATATTCAGTACAAAAAATCTGATGAATGCCAGGGATTTTAGTTTCAAACCATACCGAAGTGTACATTCCTGGTACCACGTCTTGTTTCACGCGGAAGTTTGGAATAAACATACTGTGAATCACATCTTCAGAAGACATGATCAACTTCACAGGTTTATTAACCGGAACGTAAAGGTCACCAATGGAACTAGTTCCATTCTTATAGACAAATTGCCAAAGCCACTGCTTTCCAACAACGTGAACTTCCATTGCATCTGCTGGCGCATGAATCATGTCTTTATAGACTACCCAACCCCACCAAAAAATCCAAAGGACAAGAAAGGTAGGAATCACGGTCCATACAATTTCAAGTCCGGTGTGCCCATGTATATATTTTGGTTTTTTGTGGACATCTTTGCGGTATTTAACAGCAAAAATAATCATCGCTAGAATGATTCCAACAAAGAAAAACAAACTTATGTAAACGAGAAACCAATATAGGTTATCCCAACTTACTGCAACATCGGTTGCAGCCACCGGCACCGTCGCGGCCAGTGCATTTTTATTCATCTCGAATAAGCCTAGTAAAAGCCTAATCATTTTGTTTTTCCTTTCCTTTAACAACCTGAGTCCTCTGTCTTCTCCAAAACAGAGTCAGGTAACCACCGAGCAGAGCGACCGTACCGGCCCCTCCTGCTTGCATCACTCGAACCACCTGAAGTGTATATCCTCTGGAAGAAGGTTCGTAATGATAACAAAACATTAAAAGTCGATCGAAGACATTTCCGATCTTCCCCTTAGATGCTTCTAAAAGCGCCAATCTCAAATCGCGTGCGCGATACTGAATTCCATACAAATAACGAGAAATATAGCCATTTGGCGTCAGAACAAAAGTCACTGCTGGATGAGCGTATTCCTTTTGAACCGAATCATACTTGTACCCGAACCCCAATTGTTCTGCGAGTCTTTTTACTTGTGATTCTTCACCCGTAAAAAAATGCCAGCCGTTTTCAACAGTTGCAAGATTCCTGCTCTTCAATGAGTTTTCTTTTTCCAAATAGCTCTGAATATATGCAGCCTTTTTTTGCTTGGCTGTGGCTATTTCATCTTTGGGATTAATACTGATGGTAACGACGTTAAATTCCTTACCAATCGTCCAGTCCATCCCCTTCATGCCTTCCATCACACCATTCAGCACCATAGTGCAAAGCATAGGACATTCGTAATAAACTAAGTTTACAATCGTGGGCTTGCCTTCTTCGAAATATTCTTTAAGTTTATGTTTTTGACCGTCATCCACGGAGGTAAATTCATAAGAGTTGAGGTCAATCTGCTTTCCAAGGTGCTCACTCACACCTACATCTTGTAGTTCGACCGGTACTTTTTTAGGGTCTGCCTTAAGCTCAACCGCGCTTGAACGAACGCCAATGAAGCAAACGCTCAATAAGACAAGGCAAAATACAGTTTTTTTAATCTGTTGCTTCACTAAATTAACCTCTATATGTATGTGGAATATGCTATCATTCTAAAAGTTAATGCGTAAGCAAAAAGTATGACAAAACCATGACAAAAGTAAATACCCTCCATCGCGATCTTCTTCAACTCACCAAATCCGAAATTGTTCTCTTAGAGGCAATTACTCTAGTTGCTGGCTTCTTTATTGGTCATTCGTTAGAGCACACAATCGAGTGGCGACACTTTTTATTCACTCTTTTCGGCGTTTGCTTTCTAGCCCTTGGATCTGGTGCATTGAATCAAATTCAGGAGCACCAAGAAGATGCGCAAATGGAACGTACCCGTTCACGCCCCATTCCGAGCGGACGCATTTCAGTAAATTTCGCGCTCAGTTTAGTCATCACTTTATTTGCTCTGGGAGTTTTCTTCCTAAACTTGGTGTCTGTTTCCGTCCTTGCTTTAGGCATTTTGGCGGTAATTAGCTACAACGTCCTCTATACGCTATGGTGGAAACGAAAACACGCATTTGCTGCGATCCCGGGTGCAATCCCTGGTGCCTTACCTATATTAATTGGATATCAAGCCGCCGTACAAAATCTCGGTGACCTTCGCGGATACTACCTGTTTGCTATATTATTTTTTTGGCAGATGCCCCATTTTTGGGTGCTCGCATTGAAGTATTCGAATGACTACGATCGAGGAGGATTCCCTACCCTTCCTGTTGCAAAAGGTACTCACGTCACTCGTTTTCAAATTATGCTTTGGTGTTTAGCATATACAGGAGTTGGGCTACTCTCTGTACTCTTTTTCCCCACAGGCATCATTGACCTAATCGGCTCCATCGGAATTAGTGCATGGCTATTATTTGAGCTGTATCGTTTTCTCAATCACCCAGAACAAAAAACGTGGCTCAGATTCTTCCTCAGCATTAACTTCAGTATGATCCTCTATCTCGGAGTAATCACTGTCGACCTTTGGTCTATTTTCCTTCACTCCAGAGGGTAGTACTAGATCAGATGTGGTGATAATTCACGGCATCCGGCAACATCGGATCTTTAATCGATACGACATTATTCTTTTTCAAGAATCGAGTGACCACGAGCCCGAACGCTCCAAGAAACCCAAGCCATACGCCTACTTCTGGCAGGCCAACTCTCGGTCCGTCAGGATAGAACTCAGGTTGGATTATCCAATTTAAGTCAAACCCGTGCATAAAGAGACACCAAATGGCAACTAAGAACACGAGTTCTTCACAACGCTTATTCCCGCGAGGAAGCAACAAGAAAAAGGGCAGAAAAAACCTTCCTATGAAGAGTGCAATCGAAATGTTTTCCCAGCCATGATTAAAACGAAGCATGAAATAGCCTGTTTCCTCTGGCAAATTGGCATACCAAATCAACATATATTGAGAAAAGCCTGTATATGCCCAAAAAATGGTGAATGCGAACATCCATTTTCCGATATCGTGAACATGATTCTCATTTACTATACCTTTCAAATAACCGGTACGTCTCAAAATGATCACGACGATCGCGAGCATCGAGAAAAATGCCTGGTATGCTCCCGCAAAACAGTACACACCGAACATAGTACTAAAAAAATGGGGATCCAAAGACATCAACTGGTCGAACGCCATGGCAGAAAACGAAATCGCGAAGAATGCTATAAAACCAATACCTACTTTACGGCTCATGCCATAAACCTTCTTGAAGTCCCCACCTTGGTCAGAACTCAAAGATGCTCCCACTAATTTCTTAGCAAAAAAGAGCCATCCCAAAAGGCCGACACCAGCACGAATGTAAAAGAATGTAAGATTCAAATAACCCGATTTTCCTTCTATGATTGGATCACCATGAACCAAAGAGGGATTCGTCCAAGAATAAAGACTATGGGCTCCTAAAAATACGAGTACCGTAGAAACAATCGCGATTGGCAAATAAGCAGTAAAACTCTCAGCAACACGACGGATAGTCGCGGTCCACATTGAAGTGGTAATCCAAGACATCGCTACAAAGAAAAGCGCGCCAACTGAAATCCCCATAAAGAAAAAGTGGCTTCGCAACAAACAAGTCCATGCCCTCTGTTGATCACCCGAATAAGTGGCGAAAAAGGCGATGAGTCCAATCACGATGAAGGCACCAAAAACACTCGTAAGCGTTCCCGTTGATTTCAAACTTCCTGGGTTTTCAATTCTATGTACTGCCGCGTGAGCGTGTGCCATAATCTTCTCCTATAAACTTTCTTCGATGTAATTTTCAGCTTTTTTCATGTCATCACTCGTCGGATGTTTGGCGCGATACAAAACGCGAACATAGTGCACAATCGACCAGCGCTCTTCATCATTCAACTTTTCAGCATAGGACGGCATGAGGTTTTGTCCCATGGTAATAATATGAAAAATCTGTCCATCTTTAAAATCTCTTACTTTGTCACTTTGAAGACTCGGTGGCCTTGGGAACAGCGGACGAGGCCAATCTTTAAGGGAAGCAACTAAGCCATCCCCTTCTCCAAATGCTCCATGACATACAATGCAGTAAACATTGAAAAGTTTTTTTCCATTTTGAAGTGTTTCTTTTGAACGCGGGAGCGGGTTCAAGTGAGACTTCGCTTGGTCCATAGATGCAATCCCGTACGGACGAAAGTCCCTAGGAATGGTACCCTTGACGAGCGGCCTCATCGTACCCTCTTTTTGCGCTTTCAATGAAGGCGCAAAATGCATATCAGGTGCGTATGCATAATAAGGCTGCGGGTGCTTTACCACGCACGCACTCATCATGAATGCTACTACAGCAAAACTCATTATTTTTTGTGTTGCCTTCATTAGAACCATCCCTCTTCGTAAACTTTGCGTACTTCTTTTGCTCCCACTGTTTTCAAAAAACTTTCAGCAGCTTCAGACGAAAAGGCGTTTGCTCTCACTTCATCTTCATCATGTTCATCGACATATTTATTAGTAATTGGATTCTCAATGAGGATCGCAAAACGATTATTAGTGATGGCTGGATCAAAGGCCCGCTTCGTGAGATTCGGCAAACGATTGAAATAAATCATTGCAAAGAAAGTGGCAATACCACCAAGAAGGATTGAGCCTTCGAACATAATAGGAACGAATGCCGGCAAAGAGTTAAACGGCTTGCCACCAACAATGTGCGGCCAAGAGGTTTTACATGCATAATACTGAAGCCAAAATGCAAGCCCCGTTCCCGAAAAGGCGCAAAATCCAGTAACGTAGGGCACCTTAGAGCGCTTTAGCCCTTGAGCGGCCTCCAAACCATGCACCGCGAAAGGAGTGAAACAATCAAAATACTTAAATGACGAATCACGCACCTTTACCGTTGCATCAATTAAGCTATCCGCATCATCAAAAAATCCAACAACGCCTGAAAGAACAGGTTCAGTTGACTTATGCATGTGCGCCTCCTTGGTTCGGTTTATCCATCACTGATTTCACTTCGCCCATCGCAATTGCCGGAAGGAAGCGAACAAAAAGTAGGAAGAATGTGAAGAAGAATCCTGTGAACCCTACAAACAATCCCCAATCCACCCACGACGGTTGGTACATTCCCCAACTCGAAGGTAAGAAATCGCGGTGAAGTGAAGTCACGATGATCACGTAACGCTCAAACCACATCCCAATGTTTACGTAGAGCGAAAGCACAAACATCACCGGCACGGATCTTCTGAATTTGCGAATCCAAAACAATTGCGGGATGAGAACGTTACAAGAAACCATGATCCAATACGCCCACCAGTATGGTCCAAATGCACGATTGATAAACGTGAATTGCTCAAACGGTGACCCTGAGTACCATGCAATAAAGAACTCACAGGCATAGGCGTAACCCACGATCATACCTGTCGCCATGATGATTTTGTTCATCTTCTCTAGATGATCCATGGTGATGTAATGCTTTAAGTTAAATGTTTCACGCATAATTACGAGGAGAGTAACCACCATCGCAAAACCCGAAAAGATTGCCCCAGCCACAAAGTAAGGAGGGAAAATGGTGGTATGCCAACCCGGAATTTGAGAAACCGCGAAATCGTAAGAAACCACCGAGTGAACAGAGAGAACGAGTGGTGTCGAGAGACCCGCAAAGATCAAATAAGCTTGCTCATAATGAACCCAGTTCTTATTCGATCCGCGCCATCCTAAAGATAAAATGGTAAGCGCAATTTTTCTTAATTTATTTTTGGCGCGATCTCTCACCGATGCAATATCGGGAACCAATCCCATGTACCAGAAAATAGTGGAAATCGTGAAATACGTGGATACCGCAAACACGTCCCACTCTAGTGGTGAACGAAAATTAACCCAGAGTTGTCTTTGGTTCGGATAAGGGAATAACCAAAAGGCAGCAAGCCACGCACGACCGGTATGGGTCAATACCACCATACCAGCTGTCATCACAGCGAAAATGGTCATTGCTTCTGCGGAACGATTAATTCCGGTACGCCATTTCTGTCTGAATAAAAATAGAATCGCAGAAATCAAGGTTCCCGCGTGACCGATCCCCACCCAAAACACGAAAGTAGTAATATCGGTACCCCAACCCATCGGTTGATTCAAACCCCACACACCAATTCCGACCGCGAAGGTTTTGAGAAGCAGAGTTGCTCCCATCCCAAATGCAGTAATCGCAAAACAAAAACAGATCCACCATTTTGCGGTAGGAAATGCTTCAAGCGGACGAGAAACATCTTCGTTCACTTCGGCGTACGTTCTTCCACCCGTGACCAATACTTCGTCTACCGGCTTCTCAAGAACTTCAATGTCTGTAGCAGTATTATGAGTGATGGCCATGTTCCGCCTCCTCGTGGTGTTCGCCGCCTTCAACATTTCTCACTTTAGTAAGATAAGTCACTGACGGTTTAGTGTTTAAGATTTCTAATGCGCGGAAAGCGCGTGGATGAGCTCTGAGCTTACTGATTTTGCTTTCAGGATCATTCGCATTTCCAAATACAATTGCATCAACCGGGCAAACTTGCTGACATGCAGTCCGGAGGTCATTGTCCTTGATCATGGTTTTCTTGTCCTTCGCTGTCGATTTCGCGACATTAATTCGCTGAACGCAGAAAGTACATTTTTCCATGATTCCGCGTGAGCGAACGGTAACGTCCGGATTCCACACCATGTTCATTGTATCCTTGTAGTCTTTCCAATGATCGAAAAAGTTAAATCGACGTACTTTGTAGGGACAGTTATTTTGACAATAACGAGTCCCCACACAACGACTATAGGTCATTTGATTTAAGCCATCATCACTATGTGTCGTTGCGAGTACGGGGCAAACCGTTTCGCAAGGTGCATTTTCGCAATGCTGACACATCATCGGCTGAAACACGACTTGTGGATCATTCTCATTTCCACTGTAATAACGATCAATCCGAATCCAGTGCATTTCGCGGCCCATCCGGACTCGATCTCGACCGACTACTGGCGTATTGTTTTCCGCCTGACATGCAATGACGCAAGCAGCGCAGCTGGTGCAAGTATTCATATCGACAGCCATCATCCAGCGATAAGGCTGTTTGTCATAATCAAAGGGAGGGGTCCACATACTCGGAACCGTCTTAAGTCTTAAATGCGGTTCAGTTTCCATCACCGCTTCAGGATTCTTTTTGAACTCTTCGAGAGTAATGTCGTTTAAAATCGGGCGGCTTTCAGTAACATTATGTTCCTGAGTTGCAGCTAACTCATAACGTTTTCCGTTTTTAGCAACACTCACGAGAATTCCGCTTAATTCAAGCCCAAATTCTCCGCTGAACTTAGCAAGTTTAAATGCATTCGCTCCAACGTTTGATCCGACCTTTCCTGCAGCCGTGCGGCCATAACCCATGGCGAGCGTTACTACGCCCTTAGCAATTCCCGGCTGAACATTTACAGGAATTTCAATACTTCCATTTTCACCGGTTACCATTACCACGTCATCGCGCTTAATTCCCAGTTCGGCAGCAAAAGCAGGACCAATATTGAGATAGTTATCCCAAGTGATTCTTGAAATAGGGTCTGGCATTTCTTGAAGCCAAGCATTGTTTGAATAGCGGCCATCTCCCATCGCGATACTTTCGTAAATCGCAAGCGAAATGCCCGAACCTTCGGTTGCCGGTCCCTTTTGAGTTTTACTAATACTAAGAGTCTTCAGCTTCGCCACTGCATTCTTCGCAAGACTGAGAGACGCAAGCTTAAATGCTCTCTCTTTTCCTTTTGCTGACTTCGCTACTAACACACCTTTTTGAAGCGTGAGTTCCCAGAAATCAATAAAGGTCTGTCCCTTGCCATAGGCAGTAAAAATTGTTTGCTTCCAGCTCTCTTTCAAATAATCGTAAAAACTTGCTTTCGGTTGCGCAGCAATCTGAGCAAGCAAGCCTGTTCCCTTTACCCCACCACGGGTCCACGCAAGAATCATATCTTCAAATGATCTCGTGTCATGCATTGGCGAAATAGTTGGCTGCTGTAGAGAGTGAATCGATGCTCTTGGGTGAGAATCGCCCCAATTTTCGAGAGCATGATTTTCTGCCAACACCACATCCGAGTAGTTTGCAGTTTCATCAATACGATTTCCAATAGCGATTACCGTCTTCACATTTTTCATTGCCGATGCGAAAGCATCGGAATTTGGAAGGAAGTAAAGTGGATTAATATTGTGAATAATCAGTAAATCAATTTGTCCTGCTGCCATTTCAGCCTGAAGAGTGGCGAGCTGTTTAGTGGATGAAGTAAATGGAACGACATCAGAAGTTCCATCAATCATTTGGCCATCATTATCAAGATTGGAATTGAGAAGATTGACCACCACTTGAAGTGCGGCCGATCCGTTACCCACCACAACACTTTTTCCGCGTGCATTCCATAAGGTTTCTGCAACGAGCTTAATTTTCTCCGAACTGAGACCACCCGCTTTTACAAGCCATTCTTCGACGTTTCCACCTAAGAGGGCAGTCACTTCCGCGGTATTTGCAAATTTACCTTTTTTCTGAACGACGATGAGTTCATGCGCGAGGGCCAGTGCCGCAGCCACTTCGCCGCCAGCTACGATTGGGAATCGCTCATCAGAACCAGCTCCCGTGATACTCATGTTTGCTTCAAAAACGTAAAGTTTCGAAAGCGTATCGCTTGCTTTGTCCAATTTGCGTTTTTTCGACCATTTTGAAGCATTTTCAACCGGATTTCCCCAAGTACCAAGAAAATCAGCACCAAAAGAAACAACAGCATCCGCTTCATCGAAAGCATAAACAGGAGCTACTCGCGTTCCATAACTTTCAGTTTGTCCATCCGCAACTTCATCCATACCAAGAGGATCAACTTCTAACCATTTTGCTTCGGCAAAAGCACTCATGAATTCACGAATGATTCTGCGATGACTCTCGCCACTTTCTGGATAAGATAGGATTCTTACTTTTTTAGAATCTTTAAGCGCTTGAATGACGAATGCATCCGCATCACTCCATGATGTTTGTGACTTAGAGCCCGCTTTTGTTCCCTTCATGGGAGCCTTTAAGCGCTCTGGATCATAAAGAGCGAGTAAAGTTGCCTGACCACGAGCGCAGGTTGCGCCTAAGCTTAAAGGATGAAATTCATTTCCTTCAATTTTTACAGGGCGACCTTCACGAGTTTTAACCAAAATCCCATAAGCATCCGCGCCCTGGCCCTTCATGGTTGAAGCGTAATGAAGCGCAACACCCGGAGTAAGCTCTTGTGGCTGAACTACGTAGGGAATAATCTTATTTACAGGTCGGCGTGCGCAAGCAAAACTCGCCATCGCCATACTCGCGCCCATGACCGTAAGAAAATCACGTCTGGTCACACCCTCTTTATCGAGTTGTTCAATTTTTTCTAAGGTTTCAATTGGCTTATGAAGAAACTCTTGACCACGCGCTACTTGGTTCGACTCATTTTCCCAATACTCAGGGGTGAGTTCATCAAGAGAAACCCAGTGACGTGGTTTTTCGAAATCACGCTGATCTTGTTTTCCGGAATTTGGTTTGTCCATTGTTGTTGTTTTTTCCATCTGCTCAAATTTCCTTCATCATTAATAGTGACAAGTGTTGCAAGTAAATGGCGCCACAGGATCCGTGCTATCTGGATGCTCTGGATATACATTTTTGCGGATATAAGTTGGAGTCTCAAAACCACGATGACAATTCAAACACCAGCCCATGGTGAGCGGCTCTGCTTGATAGATGCGGTCCATTTCTTTCACATTTCCATGGCACGTTTCGCAGGCAACACCTTTCGCCAAGTGGCGCTTGTGATTAAAGTGAGCATGATCTGGGAGCTCATGAACGCGAATCCATTCAATGGGCTTACCCTCTGCGTATGCGGTTCTAATTTTTTGAATCCAAGGACTATCAGTGCGAACAACAGAGTGACAGTTCATGCAGGTAGAAAGCGAAGGCACTCCTGCATTGATCGATTTATACGCACCAGTGTGGCAGTAGCGACAATCAATTTTGAATGTGCCCGCATGCAACTTATGACTGAAAGGAATAGGCTGCTCAGGCGCATATCCTTGATTTGAAGTACGTGGGAGCACTTCCCAAGCAGCAACCATTAACACGATGACAACTACTACACCAAAAAGCGCAAATTTGCGCAGACCTGCGTTCATGCTTGGCCGCTCCATTAATTACCCGGAGGTAATCATTGTTTAATAACGCTAGGTGAAATTCCCTACCGCTATTCTTTGATTAAAATGTGTACTACTGGAATTTCTAAAGAGTATTGAAATTGACGAAAGATTGCAATGACCTTGTTGTGACATTGTCACAGAAAGTTAATCAAAACGCATCGCGCAATGCTCTTGGTCAACTGAAAAATGTCAAAAATCTGACTTACACTCCCTCATTCATCACGTTTTTTACCCTCATCAATTTGCTTGAAGAGAAGATCCACTGGAGTATTTAATTTTTTTTTCGCATTGCATTCATTGCAAGCAGGTACGAGGTTATTCTTCGTGCTTTCTCCACCTCTCGCGAGCGGAACAAGGTGATCCATGGTGAGCTCAGTGGGCTTAAATTTCTTTCCGCAAAAATGGCAAATTCCGTGTTGAAGCTTTTGCTTCCACCACCCGCTTTTCTTGAGCTCGCGTGCCTTATCCCGTTCGCGCCGGATGCGTTTGGGGTCGGTGTGGGCTGCATCCAGATCGGAGAGCACACGTCTGAACTCCAGTCACCGGCTATGATC
>CAIMWN010000028.1 GCA_903845155.1 Oligoflexia bacterium | reverse complement strand
GAAGAAGATGGCGTTGATAATTCTCATATCGATAATTCAAAACTTTACACTCAACCCGCCGATGTGGAGTACGCGTACTCTCACTTAAAAGAAGTGGGTAACCTATTTACGATTGCAGCATCATTCGGAAACGTTCACGGTGTTTATAAGCCAGGAAATGTCAAACTTACTCCGGTAATCTTAAAGAACTCTCAAGAACATATTCAGAAAAAGTTGAATACCGGCGCTCATCCTGTGAATTTCGTATTTCATGGTGGCTCGGGCTCCACTCAAGAGGAAATTCGTGAGACCATTGGTTACGGCGTCATCAAAATGAATATTGATACCGATATGCAATGGGCATTCTGGGAAGGCATTAAGAATTACTATGTAGAGAAGAGTGCTTACCTTCAAGGCCAACTCGGAAATCCAGAAGGTCATGATGCTCCTAACAAGAAATACTATGACCCTCGTGCTTGGTTACGCAAAGGCGAAGAAAGCTTCGTGAAGCGTTTGAAATCTGCATTTGAAGATTTAAATAATATTAATCGGAATTAATGCTGGAGCGGGCGTTTTTTGATCATGCCGCCACGAGTGTCTTTAATGGAGTGCTGGATCACGAAGGCATCGCGGTCGATCTTTTCAATGGCGTTCAGTAGTCGAGATACTTCAAGTCGGGTAACGACGCAAAAGAGTACTTTTCGTTCATCATGGGTAGTGCCCGTTTTACCAAAGCCACCTTCGGTCTTGTAGACGGTAACGCCCCGTCGCAATTGGTACACCAAGGTTTCTCTGATTAATTCGTATCGAGGTGAAATGATGGTCACGCCAATATACTCCTCTACACCGTTCAAAAAGAAATCGACGCTCTTTGAGGCGGATACGTAGGTAAGCATGGAATACATGGCCGTTTCTAGATTGACGAGAAATGCCACGCATAGAAACAAGACGACGTTAAAAATAGCAATGATGTCTCCGACGCTCAAGCTTGATTTACGGCTAATTTGAACGGCAAGAACCTCGGTTCCATCGATCGCAGCACCTCCCCGAATAGCAAGGCCCACACCCGCACCTAAAAATACGCCGCCAAAAATTGAAATGAGTGAACGGTCTTGGGTGAAGACTGGCATCTGCATCCAGTGCACCATGATGGCGAGAATGAAGATGGCGACAGCACTCTTGATCGCAAATTCAACCGAGATTTGCGTATATCCGAATAAGATAAACGGAATGTTGACGAGCACGATAAAAACAGAAAGGTCATAATGAATAAAACGGTCGAGCAGGAGGGATATCCCCATGGCGCCTCCGTCAAAAAAACCGTTAGGGAGTAAAAAGCCCTTGAGACCGACGCTGGCTGAGAAAATTCCTACCGCAATAAAAAGAATGTCTCGAATGACCTCTTTGAAGGGAAGTTTTTTCCAAGACTTCATTTCTCGGTCACTTCAAATTCCGCTTCAATACCATAGTGATCTGAGAGTTCTGGTTTTTGATCGAGAACTATTTTGCTCGAAAGGGCCGTGAGTCCATGAGAAAGCATATAATCAATTCTCTCTTCCGTGAGCGGGAAGTGCGTTTTAATCGAGTAATCGTGAGCAATTTTATTGTTTTTGCAATCGTAAGTGATTCCTGGGTCTTTTGAGGTATGGGTCGCAGGCCAAGTGTCTTGCAATTTTAAGATCTCCATCATATAGGAATATGATTTTGACTCCGGATTGAAATTGAAATCACCGCCGAGAAGAATCGGTGCTTCCAGTTCAGCATTTTCTTCTATAAATACTTTGAGTTCCATTAATTGTTCGATCCGAGTGTCGTCATCTCCGCGGGCGTTGAGGTGGGTCGCAATTAAATTGAGGTTTGAGCCATCGGGTAAAACGACCACCGCGAGAGCAGCGCCCTTTCTAGACAAACAATCGTCCTTAACGCACACGCCGAATGCCATTTTCTCACTTCGGATGACGGGGAACTTAGAAAGAATCCGTAACCCACTGCCGACGAGTTTGGGAAGCGCACGTGGACCGCTTACTACCTCAGGGTAAAGTTCACTTTGAAGTTCCTTTTTCCCTTTGTGGGAAAACACTTCTTCTAAAAACACGAAGTCGGGAGAGAACTCTTCAATTTGTCTCATGGCTTCTTCGTAGCGCCATTTTTGGGTTGAAAATAAAGGAACTCCCCAAGTGTTGAATTCGATGACTGAAAATTTTTGAGGGGTGGCGATCGCGCTCAGGCCCACGAAGAAACTCATGAGCGACAAAGTAAGTGCGAGCTTGTGAGTGAACGAATATTGAGTGTTCATGCTTGAACTTCAATAGACTATAACCCGAGTATTTTTGTCAATCCCAAGTTTACCGGCTTAAGGCGGTAGCGGCTTCGGATGTTCGAGTTGCTTGGCCGATACTGGGTAGAAAATGAAGGGTAAGATTATTATGGAAGATCACTTCGTCACCAACCGAGATTTCCTTAGGCACCGTATTATCTTCAATCGCAACTACTTTATCCGTATTCATCACCTCGGCAGCGAGTGACATCACGCTTCCAAGACTCGCTTTGCCCGAGAACAGTGACACGGGAGGTAGTGCTGAAAAGACGATTCCCTTAAACGTGCCTTTAGTGATGGCTACTTTTCCTGCCCAGCGGGCAATGGCGAGCTTATTGATGAGATTCATCAATAAGGTGGCTTTTGAATTTTTCTTCACAATATTCGCACTCATTAGGCGCGTGATGAGTGCTTCGCTTACGGTGATTGCACAGTGTTTTTCGTCGAAACCGTCGAGGATATTGCTGTCGAGCATATCATTTTTATTTCGGTCACAACGATTCATCATGCTTTCCAGCATAATTGCAGTAATCGTCATGGTGTCAATGTCATTGGGCTCGAGTGTGTCTTTGCCTTTGTCTGGATCAGATAATACATCTGTGAAAATCACCCCACAGGTTCTTTCAAATCCCCACTCCAGACATTCGTTGTAGATGCGTGGAAAATGGTCAAAGAGCATTCTCGGCATACTTTCTACAATTTTTTTGCGTTGGATGTAGGTGGTGTTGTTGCCGGGTTCTTGTGGAAGGTCATAATGAGTGAGGTAATCATCGCGCAGGGTAGACACCAAATTGTAGGTATACATGAAGGTCGTAATTCCTAGGTGATCTATCGAGTTTGGAAACTCATTTTTTTTGCTCGAGATTTGCGCAGTGAGCTTGTTAAATAAATTTCGCTTGTTGTTTCCGCGGTCCGGGATGAGATCTGCGGCCAAGGCTACGACTTCTCCGAGCCCCTGTTTTATGTAGTTTTTTAAGTCATCTTCGATATTCGTATTACCAATCGGCTTTTCCATGAGGCGTGCCACAATGTTGAAAGAGAAGGCATTGCTATCAATCAAGCGAGTGGCCACCATAATGAGGTCTTTTGTACCTTCAACCAGTAAGCCATCATGGTCGGTATCGAGTGCATTCATGAGGAGAGTCGCCACTGAATCATAAAGTGAAAGCTGGTTCACGAGATCCAGGTTTTTTTCGCGAACCATCGTTGCATATTCATCGTTATAAAGTTCGTCGACGGTAGAATATGAACCGTTAAATTTACATTTTCTCCAGTCCTCAAGATTGCACTTCATGTCTTTGGTCGCGGTCTGGAGGGTTTCCACCCACTGATGGATCATTTGAGAAAGATCGATGAAGAAAAGCGGACTAAAAGTGGTGGTCGTTGAAGCCGGGTTCAGCTTGGGTAACCATTCCGTCAATTTGAAAAAATTGTAGGGAGGGGGGATTTCAAGTTTAGTGGAAAGATTTGAGATACGGGCAACGGGAAAAGAAGGATGATGATGCCCCTCCATCCAGCTCTTCATCGTGGGTACCAGCACCAAGTTTGCTTGGTAGAGTTTTTCCCGATCTGTAATCGGGTTCAATTGATTGAATATAAAATCAAAGACAGGTTCAGTGTCTTTGAAATGGGTAGTCATATCGCGAAGGCAGACTCCAATTTTTTTACCATTCCATAGATTGGGTTCCACGCGATCACCACAAAAGCTGGAGAAAAAACTAATGGCCAGTTCAACACCGCTTTCGAGGGCGATCTTTACATGCACCATATTTTCAGGAATCCAAGGCTGGAGGAGTGAATTCATTTTAGAAGCCGACATGGATTCACTCCCACCCAGCTCAATGAAGGATCCGAAGAACTGAATCAAGAGCATGAGGTTTTTTGAGTTGAGGCTCGCATTCGAGGTGTCAGACGCCATGAAGGTTTTGTAAAAGATGGATGCCTGCGCGTGATTTTTTTCCAACCAATCAAAAAGGGATTGCACATCATTTGCGGAAACTCCCTCCTTAAATCCTAAAAGTTCAAGCACCGCTGTGGCTTTCTTAACCGAAACTTCAGGATTATCAGAAAGTTTTACAAAGCCTTTTCTTACTAAAGTTTGGATCTCTCTTTTGCTTAAATAATCTTTTTTCTTGCCCCTGATTTCACCAAAGGTATCGGTGAGGTTTTTTCTCCAGATGCCGAGTGTTGTTTTTGAAACTTGCTGGTCTTCGCTAAAAATACCTACAAATGAAGGTAGGGGTGCACCTTCAGGAATCACCACGGTTTTCCGGGGTGTAGTGCCCGCCCCACCAAAAAAACTCTTGGTGTAGGAGCACGATGAGTTCAAGAGGATCATGCAAAGTGCGACGATGGTGAGCGCTGGTTTTATTTTAGGATTTACCATTTGTATTTTACTCCCATGGCGTATGAGTCTTCTTGTCTCCAATCGCCGAAATAACTGTTGTCTTGGCCCGATAAAATATTGATTGCTGCAAGGATGGAGAAGCTGGTGGAAAAACTGTATTCAAGCTCATTCGACCAGAAAAAACCTTGCCGCATATTCAGTAAGGTTGCCTGGAGCATTGTTCTAAACGTCATTTCGTTGGTGAGCTCGAATGGCAGGCGGATGAACGCCAGGCAATCTGAATACTGTGGATCCGTAAAGGTTTCACCAATGTGGGTGAGAAAACCAAAAGCAGCTTTGGCCGGTTTTTTTATAACAAATGGATTGAGTTGAGGAAGATCAAAATAGTTGGTCAGTGAGATAATGCGGTAGTTGGTCGTTTTTAAATTTTGGGCGAGTTCCAGAGCCGGTTGAAACAGAAGTTCCTTAAATTGTATGCGCGCGCCACTCCAGTATTCACGTGGAAATTGAGGTTGGATCTGAACTTGCGCATTCACAGTATCCGCACCCACCGCAAGGTTTGCGTTGGCGAGAGGAACGGGGTTCGGAACGGGTGCAGTGTAGGCAAAAATTTCGGCATCGATGGCGCTCGTATTGTTAGCTACGGCTAAGAAGACCTGATGTTGTAAAAGAAGTTGGGAGAGTTGGCCCACTTGGAGTTGATAGCGAATCGGTACGGTTACGCCACCTGTTTCAACTTGGCTTGGAGGAAGGCGTGCAAAGCGAGATGGGTTTAAGTCGCCTTGATTGGTGAATCCCAGCGACGGTCCAAAAGTAGGAAGAAAGAGCGGTGAGTAGGCAAAGTTAACCTTCCAACCGGGTGTGATGGTTTTGATCAGTCCGAGTCCCACCCAGCCACTGACGCGGGGATTTAAAGCGTCGAGTTGGTTTTGCACCCATATGGAGCCTACAGCAGTAAATGGCTCCACTTGCTGACTACGGGTAAGATTGAGTGGGTGTTCACGCCCAAGCCAAACATAATCATTTCCTGCACCATCCAATTTTAGATTGTAGCGAAGTGGATCCAAGTCAACGCTCCAGGCGCCTTTGGGCCCCGATTCGTCGTAGGCGTGAAACTCAGTGAGGAAATTGCGAGTTTCAAAGATAGTTTTTTCCGAAAGATAAAAGGTGGGCGAGGTATCGGATGCGTATTGGTAAAATTGAGTTTGAATTGCACTCTCAATTGTTGCAAAACTAATAGAAGAAATAAACAGTGTGGAAAAAGCTAATAACCCCGATCGCATGCGAGGGGGTGTATCGATTACGACGCGTTAAGTCAATAGGGGTTTTTCTGAATGATGATTATTTTTAATAATAGGATAACTCGCCTGAAGATGGCGGTTTTCATAGTCATTTTAGGCTCAAGTTTAGTCTCGATTGCAGAGGCGGAAACCTCTCATCCATTATTAACCACCGATGCAAAAGCTGGACTTTACGGGAGGACCTATCCGGTGGGAGTTCAAGCAGTAGGTACGGTTGGCCTCGATTATCTTTTATGGGGTAATTCCGCACAATGGAAATATGGCTATCTTCGGGGAGCGTTTAATCTGGCCACGAGTGCGGTGGTGAATCGAGTGGGGTTTGAGCTCCAAGCTTTCCCGATCTCCATCCTAGGACTCAGTGCCGGTTATGATTGGGGATGGAGAAATTTCACCCCCAAGTATCTTGATTGCAATACCTTTGATTGCCTGGGTAGAGTGGATCGATTTTATACTAAGCTGTCGGCAGTCGGAGCATATCATGGTTGGATTTTATCTTTGAACGCCCGTTACGAAAATTTGCACTCTTTTGAATCGGCGAAGCCTTTTTTTGATGAAGTTACTTTGTTAGTGGGGCGCTCGAGTGGCGAGAATGTACTCACCTATAATCCAGCCTTACTTTACACCTTGAATGAAGATTGGAAAGTGGGAGTCACCTCGCTTTATTCACGTGCGCTCGATACTGGTGATTTTACCCATCTCTATGGTCCCATCGCCACCTACACTTGGGATACCGTCTATCAGGTTCTAGCGGGTGTGGGGCTGAATCGTTCGCCCGTGGTTCATTCGGGAGTTACTGCATTTTTTATGTTTCAATATAATTTACAGTCTTCGCTCTCGATTGCGGATCTAGGCGCCCGAATTCGGAAATAAGTGCCGTTAATCCAAACGTTTTTGGAGACCAATGGCAATCATAAAGAAATTATATTT
>CAIMWN010000027.1 GCA_903845155.1 Oligoflexia bacterium | reverse complement strand
GTGCCTATTCACGCATTATAGACTTTAAAACTTTTAGCGAAATCGCGAATGAAGTCGGCGCAAAACTGATGGTGGACATGGCTCACATCGCGGGCCTCGTAGCTGTTGGCTTACACCCAAGCCCGATTCCTTATGCGACTTACACCACTACCACCACTCACAAGACCCTTCGCGGCCCTCGCGGCGGTATGATTTTAAGTTCACTCGAAAATGCAAAAGCCGTGAATTCCCTTATTTTCCCTGGTATTCAAGGTGGTCCACTCATGCATGTGATTGCAGCAAAGGCAGTCGCGTTCCATGAAGCGCTTCAAAGTGATTTTAAAGCTTACCAAACTCAAGTAATTGAAAATGCGCGTACCTTGGCGGGCGCTCTCATTGAAAATGGTTTTAAAATCATTACAGATGGAACGGATAACCATCTGATGCTCGTCGATCTTACCCGTAGTTTAGATGGAAGCATCACCGGCAAAGAAGCCGAAGGATGGCTCGACCTTGCGGGAATTACCGTGAATAAAAACACTATTCCTTTTGAGAAACACTCACCGTTCATCACCAGCGGAATTCGAATTGGTACTCCTGCCATGACCACTCGGGGCTTAGGTAAAACTGAAATGAAGCAAGTCGGAGCATTTATCTTTAAAGCGCTTGAAAGCAAAGGAAATGAAGCCACTCTTGTTAAAATCCGCGGCGAAGTAAAAGAGCTTTGCGGCAAGTTCCCCGTTTATAAACACTAGAATAAAGGAATGTCTGGCGTTTTTTCGCCAGTCTCAATATTATGTCACACTCTAAAATTTTTGACGCCACTTTTGAAACTGAAGCACAACAAGAAATTCGCGCACTCGCCCGCAAATACGTACGCGAAAAGATTTTACCCATTGTTGAAAAAGATGAAGAAACTTCAACCTTTCGACGCGAAATCATTCAAGGATTAGGTGAACTGGGATTGACCGGTATCCCCACCAAAGAGGAACTCGGTGGTGCTGGCTTAGGTTATCAAGAGTACATTGCCGCCATAGAAGAGATTGCCTACGTGAGTAGCTCCTATGCAATCAGCGTGGCAGTTTCTGGTCTTCCTCAAATTATTTTACAAAACTTTGCATCCGATACTCAAAAGAAAAAATACGTACCAAAGTTAGCGAGTGGCCTTTGGGTAGGTGCATTTGCACTGTCTGAACCTTCAAGCGGATCTGATGCTGCAAGCCTACGTACAACGGCTGTAAAACAAGGTGATCACTACATCATCAATGGCACCAAACTTTGGATCACTCAAGCCGACACTGCTGACGTAATGATTTTGATGGCTCGCACGGGCGTCGCAGGTGCCAAGGGAGTTTCTAGTTTTATTATTGAAAAAGGGATGCCTGGCCTTAAAATGGGCAAACGTGAAAAGAAAATGGCCGCCCATATTGACCACACCATGGAAGTGCTTTTTGAAAACGTAAAAGTTCCTGCAGAGAATTTAATCTCCAATGAAGGCGACGGAATGAAGATCGCCCTTTCTGCGCTTGATTCAGGCAGAATCACTATTGCAGCAAACGCACTCGGACTTGCACGCGCATCCATTGATGAAGCGGCAAAACACGCAAACCTTCGTGAGCAATTTGGAAAGCCCATTTTAGAGTTTCAAGGCGTGGGCTTTATGCTGGCGGACATGCTCACCCAGTACCATGCGGCTAAACTATTAGTTCAGCGTGCTGCATTTCTTAAAGATACAGGCGCAGATTATTCAATTGCCGCTGCTCAGGCTAAACTTTTCGCTACCGATATGGCCATGCAAGTATCTACCGATGCAGTACAGGTATTAGGTGGTTCTGGTTATACTCAAGAATTCCCCGTCGAACGCTTTATGCGTGAAGCGAAGATGCTTCAGATTGTGGAAGGCACGAATCAAATTCAGCGCTTGGTGATTGCAAGGGCACTCAGAGCACATTAGTACTATCATTAATAGTTCAAAACATAATCCCGTTCATTTCCAAGGCCACCAAGGATTCAGAGGCCAACCTAATGGCCATTTAATTACCTGCCACCCTGGCAACTCTAATAAAGGCTTCTCATCCTCGGGATGATCAGGGTCGGGGGAATAAAACTCGAGCGCTTGCTCAGAAGTTGCAACGTAGCGATCAAAATAGGCAGTTTGTCGTTCAACTTTACCTTGTCCATAATGAATTTTCCACTGAAAGAGAAACGATTCAACATCACCCGCGTCTTCATGGTCTTTGGGAAGTGGAAAGAGGAGTTCAACGACTTCATGAACACTGTCATTTAAACCAATAATGGGATTACCATTATTCTTGGAACGAACCAAAGCTGCGCTCAATTGAATACCACCGCCTAGTAATACAATTTGCTCGGTTGGATCAAAAAACTCTTGGCTCAATGTAGGAACTTTTGTAAATCCTTCTGGCCGACCAAAGGACAAACGAACACCAAGCATGTGGATTTTGTTTCTCTCGCTTACCCCCAAAGATCGCACCCTCATGATCAGCTCTCCCGTCCCTTCTGTTGGAATCGTATAAGCAATTCCGCCCTTTTTGGCCTGCATGATCCTCTCACCTTTCAATTCAGGCAGATAATAATATCGGTGAGCACAACCTGTGAAGCACATCAACAAAATCGCCGAGAAACCGATTCGAAGAAAAAAGTGAGAAACGTTGGTAAGCCCTATCAGTTCAATCATATTCTCCCTCTCAAATGCTGGTTAAAAATAAATCGAGATGTCTCTTGATCAACTACGATATGATATAGAGCAAGTCTAGTGCCATGAGGCGACTTCATCAGACCCCAGGCCGTTCGTTTTGATGAGATAAAATGACCCATAATGTCTCATAAAATACTTCTCCCTTTAAAACTTAGATCCTGGAATGTAGGTCAATTTCAATCGGCGCAGCGCCGCAGGTATGGAAAACCAGATGCTATCGAGCGCTTCAAACAGGCAAAGCAACTTGATCAAACTGATCGAAAACTTTTGAAGCACGATCACGATTTTAAGCCCGTGTTCGGGGAATCTTATTAGACTAGTAATTTATTATTTCGGGTTTGCTTTTGAAATGTCGTTCACACTTTGCGGATGAATAGTGATATTCGGATGAGCCTCATCGTAGTACTTAAGGCAACCTTCATAGGCAGCCTGCTCATAAAAGTTTTTTCCGTCACAGCGGCCAATCACTTTTTTACCAATATCAAGGTCAGTAACACTGAGTGTCTCGTCGGTGGGTACTTTTACCCCCAGATCCTTAACGTTCACCTTTTTTATTTCGTCCGCATGCGAAAAAGTCATCAATAATGCGCTCATAGCCAATAAATTCGTCATACAAGCACTTTAACACAGGCCTTTAAAAATTCGAATATTTGATTTAAGGTTGCCTTAATGTCAATTACAGCTGCACGTTTTGGATCATCCCCCCTACTCCTGGATTGGAGCGGGCTTCGCACTCACACCAAAGAACTCGACGCGAATGCGCGAACAGAATTCACCACTACATGGAGCACCACCCTCGAAAAACTGCATCAGGGTGTATCGGGTTTTTACAATGCAGTCGTTACTCCAGAAATTTCTCAGTTGAATGAGAGTATGGAAGCTGCAAAGAAATTTCACGCGGCCGGAATTAAAGACTGCATATTTATTGGAATCGGCGGCAGCAGCCTGGGGCCCATGTGTTTGCTTGATTCACTTAAACATCTCGCTACATCAAAAATTCAATTTCATTTTTTTGAAAATCCGGATCCTATTGATTGGCAATATCGAATCCAAAAGATCGATCCCACCCACACGCTCGTTTGCGTGGTCACTAAATCTGGCACCACTTACGAAACGCTGTCCATTTTTATGCTTGCCTATGATTGGCTCACCCGTACGGTTGGGCACCATCAAGCTGCAAAACAAACAATTGCAATTACTGATCCAGAAAAGGGCGAGCTCCTAGAGTTTGCAAAGAAGGAAAACATCACTACTCTTTCCATTCATCCCTCGGTTGGTGGTCGCTACAGTGTATTTACTCCGGTAGGATTATTCGCAGGAGCACTAGCGGGCCTGAACATGGACGCCTTTCTAGCGGGCGCAAAAAAAGTGCGCGACTATTGCGAGAAAGCCACTGCAGACAAAAATCTTTTTCTGACTTGGGCCTATTATCTCGATGCACTCTACGGAAATCACCGCACCCATGTGATGATGCCCTATGCAACCCCTCTTCGCTTAACTGCGAATTGGTGGGTGCAACTTTGGGCCGAAAGCTTAGGGAAAGATGGAAAAGGATTTACGGCCATTCCCTCACTAGGCGCGATCGATCAGCACTCCATGCTCCAGCTTTTACGGGATGGCCCGAACGATAAGATGATTTGGTTTGTGAACGTTCAAGACTTTAAAACTCAAGTCAAAGTTCCGTCTTTAAATTTTAAAGTGAAGTCATTTGAGTTGCTCGAAGGACAAGAACTCGGTGCTATTCTGGATACCGAGTTTCGCGCCATTCAAAAGGTAATGAGCAATCAAAAAAGACCTCACCTGCAAATTCAACTCGATTCTATTAGCGAAGAATCTGTGGGCGCGTTCTTCTTCACCCTATCCGTTCTCACCTCATATATGGGTGACGTAATGAAGCTCAATCCTTTTGATCAACCCGGAGTTGAAGAAGGGAAAATCTACATCCGCGAAACCCTGGTACAAAGGAAAAAGCAGGGCTTGGAAGCAGCAATGGAAGCGGAAGCGGACCCAGTTCATCGCCTCAGACTTCACCGCGAATCGTGAATGATTTCGTGGAGCTTTCGATTAAATAATTTCTTAAGTTTTCGCATTTTTAGACCGATATATTTCCTATGCTAGTTGTCGTCGGAATGATGTCCATGCTCTTAACCGTCCTCTGCGCACTCGTCGGATTTATTTTTGCAAGTTACCGAAACTTAAACTATTTTGAACAGTGCATTGCCTATTCTTTTTGGCTGATGCCTGCCATGATTGTAGTTTCATGTATATTGCAAATGAAGGATCAGTACCGACGATCTGAGCGCCTCGCCGAATTAAAAAGACAAAGAGAAGCGGAAAAAAATGACCAACAGCAGTCAGCGTAATTTTAAGCCAACAACTGAACGACGCGCTCCAATTCGACTCTATCGACTTCAGTGAAGTCATCCAAGCGCTCACTATCAACGTCGAGTACTGCGATCACTTCGTTTATCCGAACGCCCGCTTCGGAGTACCTAAAAACGGGAATCACTATTTCCGATCGCGTTTTAGAACTGCAGGCAATGTGCCCGGGAAACTCATTCACATTGGGCACCAACATGGTTTGCTGAGTGGTGTAACACGCACCACAGACTCCACGCTTGAATGCAATTCGAGTACAAGCAACGGGCCCTTGAAAGGGTCCCAAAACGAGCTCACCTTCTTTGACCAAGTAGAAGCCAACCCAGAAAAAATGAAAGGCCTCACGGAGTGCAGCAGCCAGGTTTGCCATATTTGCGATCGGGTCCGATTCGCCTGCCAATAGGGCTTTTATTTGTGGAAAAATTGCGTCATAAACGATTTTCCGCTCTTCCTTACTACCGCTGGTTTTAGGGACATTGATACTTTCAGACATGATAAAATCACCCTATCATAGTTTACTTTTTGACGTTTTGGACTTTACTGGCAAAAGGCTTTAAATTCAATATCCTTTAGCTTACACTGGTCTAGCGATGGCTCACTCCCCAAATGATCAAAATTCTAATTCAGATAAAACCGCTATTCTTGGCCTCGACCAGGAAACGATTAATCGCGAACTCCAAAAAGCAAAGGAGCAACCCGCTTGTTTGATTTTGATCCGAGGAACACCCCAAGGGCACCGTTATTTTATTACTCAGGATGAAATGATTATTGGTCGCGATCCGAGCGCGGACATTTCGATTGCAGATCAATCCATCTCTAGAAAACATGCAAAAGTATCGCGGGAAGGAACCGTGATTAAGATTGAAGATCTAGGCTCCGCTAATGGAACCGTGATTAACGGAAAAAAACTGGAACCGGGTCATGTCGCCAAACTTGCAAAAGAAGATATGGTCAAACTCGGCAACTCTATTGTGAAATATCTTCCTGCCGGAGAGATTGAGATTATTTTCTACGGGAATTTAAACCAAGCAGCAAACACGGACCCACTCACTCGTTGCTTCAATAAGGGGTATTTTCTTGAAGTGATCGACGCCGAAGTCAAACGCGCCAAAGCACTCTCCACCGTCCTTTCTCTCATATTCTTCGATTTAGACCACTTTAAAAAAGTGAACGACACCCACGGACACGAGGGTGGCGATTTTGTGTTAAAGGAATTCACTAACTTGATTCGCAACATGGGTGTCATGAAACCGAAAGATATTTTTGCACGCTACGGTGGTGAAGAATTTTGTCTTCTCATGCCTGGTACTAACGCTGCTGAGGCCTCGCAATGTGCAGAAATCATGCGAGGCAAAATTCAAATGCACGCGTTCGTTTACGAAGGCAAACGCATTCCAGTCACTACCAGCTTGGGAGTCGCTGAATTAAAAAGCGATATGGATGAACCTTCACAATTAATTAAAGCGGCTGACAAAGTGCTTTATGAATCCAAAATGGGTGGCCGTAACCGCGTTACAGTGGCTCTGTAGAAAGTCCGTTTTTCAGAACATCTTGATACAATACTGACACAATACTCATCGAGCGATGACTTTTAAAAAGGCAATCTTTGATACAGTTTCCTTAAGGGGAACTAATGATGATGCAAGAGCAAAGCTTCAGCACTCAAATGCTACTGACTCGCCCACCACTCAAAATACTCAGAAGGATTGAGCCTTTTCTTCCTATCCATATCCAAAACTCCCGCTATACTCTTAAAACGGTCGATCAAGTGAGTGAGTTCCAGGAAGTGCTAAAACTGCGGGCGGAAATATTCTCAAAAGACTACGGAGTCACTTCGATCGCATCGACGATGGACATTGATGAGATCGATTTTCTTTGTGATCACCTGATCATCATTGATCAACTCACCGATCGCGTGGTGGGAACCTATCGTTTAGTCTGCTCGCAATTCTCAAGTCGCTTTTATTCAGAGAGTGAATTTGAAATGGAACCATTCATTCAATCCCCTCACATTAAATTAGAACTGGGCCGGGCCTGCATTTCTCATGCTCATCGTAAAGGTGCTGTTCTAAGTTTACTTTGGCGAGGGATTATCCAATACGCGATTAAAACCAAGGCAGAATATTTGTTTGGGTGTTCAAGTGTTCAAACAACATCCTTTTCTGAAGCCCGCTCACTTTATCTCTCGCTTGAAAAAGAGGGGTTTTTATCCCATCAATGGAACATACAACCGCACTCAGATTATCGCATTCCGAATTTTGATCAGATCGATCCAGCCCTTTCTCCACCCCCACTCCCTTCTTTATTCAGGAGTTATCTGAACGCAGGATCAAAAGTACTGGGAGAACCAGCTTTTGATCCCGACTTTCATTGTTTTGATTTTCTCACTGTTCTCAAATTGACCGACATTACTGCAAATTATGAAAAACGTTACCAAGTTTAAAGCGGGAATTCGTCTCATACGTGTTGGCACCGTGATTCTAAAGTTTATTTTTGAATCACTTGCAGATTTGCTTTATTCGAAAATAATGTTGCTACCCATCCATGAACAAATGCGACTCAAAGCGAATCTTATTCATCAGTATTCAAAAAAAGTATTATCCATCCTTCACATAGAACTTCAGCTAAAAAATCAACTTCCGCCCGCTTTACCGGGAATGATCGTTTGCAATCATTTGTCTTATATTGACATTCTCGTCATTAGCAGCCAAATACCTTGTCTTTACATCACTTCAATCGAGACCAAACAAGAGGGATTCATTGGGCTAGTCTGCAAACTTGCGGGTTGTGTATTTGTGGAGCGCAGAAAGAAACTCAATTTAAAATCTGAACTCAGTCAAATTGATCAATGCCTTCTGAGCGGAATTCCCTTGGTTCTTTTCCCCGAAGCCACTTCTACTAACGGAGCCGAAGTTCTCCCCTTTCGCTCATCCCTTTATGAATGCGCCATTCGGACCCAGTCGCCGATTCATTCTTTTTGTATTCAATACCAGGACCCGCTTGGCGCCGTGCCCTACTTTGGCAAGATGACTTTTCTCTCGCATTTAAGTAACCTAGTAAATTCACATTCCATCACTGCGACCCTTACCGCGGTCGATACACTTGCCACCAGTCCTGACAGCAGCAGAAAAGAATTGGCGAATCACACTTTTCACCGAATTAGAGAGACTTATGTTTACCGAACTTGTTGAATTGGACCTCATCCGCAAAGATCTTGAAAAGTATGCTGATGTCAGTGTCCTCACTAAAGTAAGTGATTCAAGCAAAACACTTCCTATTTATGGAATTACTCTCGGTAACCCAGATCCCCGCACGCCAGTCCTGGGCGTGGTCGCGGGAATTCATGGACTGGAAAAAATTGGCACTTGGGTGTGTCTTTCTTTTTTGAAAAACCTAGCGCAACGTCTACCCTGGGACACTCTCCTTCAAGCGCAATTAAAACAAATGCGGTATTTTTTTATTCCATTGGCCAACCCCATCGGCATGATGAATGGAAGTCGATCCAATGGTAACGGGGTAGACTTAATGAGAAATGCCCCACTCACTTCCAAGGAAGCAACCTTCTTGGTGGGAGGACATCACTATTCCCCCCATCTTCCGTGGTACCGCGGAAATTTAAAACAAACCGTAGAAGGAATGGAATCCGAATCAAAAGCAATCCTGGATTTTGTCGAGAAGCAAACGCAGGATTCTCCTTGTTCTATTATTCTAGATCTGCATTCTGGTTTCGGGCTTCAAGATCAACTTTGGTTTCCCTATGCAAAATCAAAAGAACTCTATCCACAGCTACCAGAAATCTTTTCGCTGTTTCAATTGTTTGACCGTGTCTTGCCGGAACACATTTACCGTTTTGAACCTCAGGCAAAAAACTACACTACTCATGGTGATTTATGGGATTATCTAATTCAAAAATATGAAATGAGCGGCCGGCTGAACGAAAATATATTAATTCCACTCACCTTGGAAATGGGTTCATGGAATTGGATCAAAAAGAATCCCATTCAACTTTTCAGTTTTTTAGGGCCATTCAACCCGATTAAACCGCATCGTCAAAGAAGAACAATGAGAAGGCATCTCCCACTTTTCGATTTCTTAGGTCGAGCGCTCGTATCCCATCCCGCATGGACAACTCTACCCCCATTGCAGCGAAGCAGTTATATGGATCTTGCAATACAGAAATGGTATTAATGCCTGGTCGCCGACTGCAGATTGCGGTAAGAAATTGACATCTCTAGGCAGTGTAAATCGCATTGATTATAAGCCTGCCTATTCTGTACAATGATAAAACAGCTTGAGAAAAGATTTCTCAAATTCAATTATTCACAGGAGTGTAAACCATGAATTCTCTTTTTTCGATCATGACCCTAGGCAGTTTGGTTCTTGGATTAGTAGCCCACGCAGATCTCGTCGATGGTAAAAAAATTGAGGTAACTGAACGGCACACTTGGGTCGGTGATCCGATGGTAATCAAAATTCCCTGCGGGAATCAAGTGATGGTCTACTGTAGCGGTCACGAGAAAATTACGATCGAAAACAAATACCCCGATGGACGAATTACCGTGAGCCCAAGCACTTCAGCAAATGCCGTGTGTAACGCGATTCCAGACGGGCAAGGTTTTTCCTGTCCCAACGCACTCGCTTGCGACAAACAAGCTGACTCAGAGATAAAACCCCTTGAAATTTCAGCTCCATTGAGTGTGAATACTTCGAATACTAAAAATAATCCCTATGTAGCTCAAGGCCCAGCCCCTGCACCTTGCCCAGGTTGCTTAACCACTCAGGCTGCAAAGCAATGAAGACCAGTACTTTTGCATTCATCCTCTTCAACTTCTTTACGACCATCGCTTTCGGAGCAACGAGCGGCCATATCATTGAAGGTAAGGTGACCAATCTTGCCGTGGATTGGGTAAGCATTGAAACCTCACCTGGGAATACCGTTCAAGTCTCGCGAGCGTTTGTTGAAAAGAGACTTGGCCATAGTGCAAAAACGGGTGAGAACGTCTCGTTGACCGTGCAAAAATCCGATTTTAAAAAGAAATAAATGATAGCGGTATTAGATTCCATTCGAGCGAAAACCCTTCGTTTTACTATGAAAAATGACACTTTGCGTGCCATCTTCAAAAGCCAAACGAGAAGGCATGCTCTGCTATTTCTTTTCGCAATTGTTACGAATATTACTTTTGCTATTTTTTTGCCTGAGTACCTTTTTTGGATCACTCCTTTATTACTGGGCCCACTTCATGTTCTTTCGTCGTTATCTTTTAGCGGATCATCAAAACAAATGAAAATAGGTATATTGAGTACTTTGATTGCGGCTAGTTTGTTTATCGCTTGTTTCCAATATTTCGGATTTTATGGAACAAGGGCCTATATTGGCGTCACCGTGATCGCGTCTATCCTGAGAATGGTGCAACTGAAGAAAGCTACTTTCCCCCTATTGAAATTGAGTGCGCTGATTGGCCTAGCTACAGCGCTCTGTTTGCTTCTCTATTATTTCTCGATGGTCACAGTATTATCTCTCATTATCATCCACAATTTTGTGGGTTTCTTTTATTGGCGATCAATGACGGTAAGCAACGATCAAAAACAACTCTGCCTCCGCGCTGGCCTTCTTACTTTATTCATTTCCGGATTCTTCTTCATTATTCCCAGTCATTATCTTCCGGATCAAAGTCTGGTCCAATCTTTTTTCCAAAATGAATTTGATTCGCCGTTTTTCTCCCGCCTCTTTCTAGTTTTCATTTTCACGCAAGCCATTCACTATCTCGTTTGGGTAAAGATCATCCCCGAAATCACTTCGGGTCAAAAAATAGCACTGAGTTTTAGACAATGCTGGAGAGGACTAAGGAAAAATACGGGTTTCATTGGAACGGTGGGTGTACCGGTAATCACGGTAGCATTACTGCTGTTCTGCGCATGGCGTGGAGTCAGCACAGCTCGGGAACTTTATGTGAACTTATCATTCTTCCACGGCTTTAACGAAATAATGGGGCTCCCTTTTTTATGCATTGTTCATTCTTACCGGGAATCCTAGGATTCTATCACGACTGCGATTGGATCTGGTCCTTGCCCACTTCTGCGGAACTTCCTTCCCTCGGCAGGTACCTATTGCTTTTTGCGGCGACAAATATTCTTGAAGCTCCCCTTTACTTTCTCTTCTTTAGAAAATGGACTCCCACATTGGTCTTGAATCTTGCCTCACATCCATTTCTGATATTCTTACTCCAACCCCTACTTGCCCGAGCCAAGATCAGCACAGGCACTGGGCTTTTGTTCATGGAAAGTATGGCCATCATGATCGAAGTCTTGGTTTTGATTTACTTTTATAAAAAAGGAAGACTTCAGGCTTGGTCAGCTTCAATCCTAGCCAACCTCTGGTCTTGGAACGTTGGCATCTATTTGATGGTACTTTACTACGGCATTTAGATCGGGTAGAACCTACCCTGCCCATGGAAACCACACAAATACCCAAGAAAATAGCGATTCTCCCACCCCTCATTGCCGAACGCATTGCTGCAGGTGAAGTGATCGAACGTCCTGCAAGTGTGGTCAAAGAATTGGTAGAAAATTCAATTGATGCGGGCGCCACGCAAGTAGAAGTGAGATTGAGCAAGGGCGGATGCGATCTACTTGAAGTGTACGACGACGGTTCAGGAATGCGAAAAGAAGATCTTGAACTTTCCGTTTGTAGGCATGCAACCAGTAAGATTCAAAACTTGGAAGACCTCTCCCATTTAGACTCACTCGGATTTCGAGGAGAAGCGCTTCCCAGTATCGCGGCGGTCGCAGAGCTGACTATCACCTCACGCGCAATTGCCGGTAACCCTTCAAATGTAAATCCAACATTGCCCCCCACCGAGACGTATGAAATTAAGGCCGCCCATACAGCGCCAGTTCGGGCCAAAGCAGAGCGTGTGGCCAATTATAATTTTCTAGGAAAAACTCATGGCACGCGTGTGCGCGTCACTTCTCTTTTTTCTCAGATTCCTGCACGCCTAAAATTTTTGAAATCAGCAGGGGCGGAATCGAATGCAGTTCGTGAAATCATTGAGCGACTGGCACTCACCCATCCGGAAATTCGGTTTGCACTTTTCAGCGACGATCGTAAACTTTTAGATTTACCTTCTGAGTCACTCGTCAAACGGGCGGAACGAATGCTGGGTGACGGCAATCCCTTTGAGGTCCTCGAAACTAAACTCGAAGGCGCGTGGGCAATTGAAATTATATGGCTCAAAGGCTTGAGCCTTCCACATACGCGCTCGATGTATCAGATCGTAAATGGCCGCGCACTTCGCGATCGTATTTTACAGCAAGCCATCTTAAATCCATTACGCCAATCTTTTTTGCCGGGTAACTTTCCTGCCATGGT
>CAIMWN010000026.1 GCA_903845155.1 Oligoflexia bacterium | reverse complement strand
GGTCTTTTACTGTAGTCTTTTCTGAAAGTGCCGAGCAGTAGCCGATTCTAGATAAAGTTATTTCGGCGTTGGAATTTGGAATAAGGACTCTTTCGTCAGTGGTAAGGCTCCGGATTTCTTATTGGCACATGAGGGCTCAATTCGGTTATGCTCTAGTGATACGGGGATAAATTTGCTTTCAGCTTTAAAGCTCTTAAAAATGGGGCCCCACTTAACTAGTGAAAGGATCGGGCATTTTTAGCTTCATGGCTAGAGATTAGAGTTAAAGCTCCGGATTTACTCTCCGGTTTCTTCGTGCTCGATGAAACTGCTTTTCATGATAAGGGGCGTTCAAGTAGAGAGCAATTGAATTTAATCTGCGGTCTTAGTTGAACAGTAAATATTGTAAAGTATTCATTCAATAGGCCCGCCGTTTTTATGGTAGCTATCAAAGTTTCTTTTAATGAATCGAAGCCTGTTGTTTGAAGTTTCAGGGCTTGGTTACTTTAATCAAATCAAACGCAAAAATAGCACTATGATCTTTAAACTCACAAATAGAAACTTCATCTCCGTTTGCGTAATGAAAGGTGAGCGGAAGTCCGTTGGTCAATTGGCAAGTAATTACACCCGGATGAAATTGTCCTTTGCCGTAGGTTCCCTTTTTACCATGCAGGTCATTTCCACGGTCAATGTAAGTTTTGGCAATACACTCTTTCTTACAAACAGGAGTATCTAAGATATTTAGATTTGAATAAGAAACAAAGTAAACCGGTTCAGTGGTGCCCTTGCTTTTGTACAGCACCGTCTTAGCAGGGGTGGCAAAGCTCATTCCGGCAATAAATAGGTAGTAAGTAATTAATGTCATTTGCTGTCCTTGATATAACTCACATCTACCATCCCATGTAGTAAATTATCAGCAGTTTCCCAATCATTAAGCATGTCCGTTTTGCCCCATGAGTTCCTTAGCTTTAACTCACATTTATTTTTATCCTTATTCCATCGCATTCCAGTTACCACCAGAGCATGTCCTGCACAATTAAACTCATCCCAGTATGGGTGAGAAATCGGTTTTGCAATACGGTCATCCAAAAATGCGATTGCTTGTGTAGTTGTGACTAGCCAAGGCGGGAAGCTCGGAGATTTTATTTTCCCCATGCAAACACCAATCGCCACACTTCGTTGATGTCTTAACCCATCCTGAATTGCATCCCAATATTTACCCTGGTGTTCTTTCTCTCCAAGGTGCACCACTGTGACCGATTTCTTATTAGTAAGTGCTCTGTTGGCTTCACACTTTGGAGTGATGAGAACTGACTTTAGAAAATCGGAGGCATTTTTAGCTTCTCTAAGATTTTTCACCACGTCTACACCTAGAGCAGCCTGCTTCGGGGCTAAGTCTTGAAAGTTTTTCTGAAGGTCTTTAGTAAGACGTGTAATGTAATCAGGAACAGTTTTGTTAGCTGAACTTGCTTTACAGGTGCCAAGCATTCCTCTAAACATTGAGTATTTCTCGTAGTACTTCGCCAGTTTTCCCGTAAAGCATTTTGGTCCTTCCATTTGTAGTTTGATGATCTGCTGCCAAGAGCAAGTTACGTCCTTCATGCCTTCAATTGGCGCTAACTCTTCAGAGCAAACACCATGATCTAGGCCACAGCTTAGTGCTTTATCTGGGTCACCACTCTCGTCTGCCTCAGCTTGGTTGAATATTCCCTCTTTTTTTTCCAACGACCAAGTACAGCGAGAGGCATCAATAGGCGAAAGTGCTTGCCCACATTGTTTTGGATCTCTTTTGCAGTTTTCTTCTTCTAGTAAGGTACTAGCTGCAAAAGCCCAACACAAACCATGTCCATCCTGGTCGCGGAGTGGGGAAAAATGTGAACTAGGAAGTTCAATATCTTCGCAGTGAGCCTTACCAGTTGGATTGTCTAAGTTTACTGGTATTTTAACGGTGTGATAGGTTTTGTCAGAAATGGCGCGACTTCCATCTTGGGCATGGGCTTCGATTAAAATGAAGGGAAAAAACAAGATTAGTATATTAATAAGTAAGTTCACCCATAACGTTTCGGCACCGATGGGTTAAAAGTTGACGTTGATGTGTATTAATGTATTTTAGATCATCTAGTCCCTTACCGGTATTTCTCCCGTCAAATATTTATCCATGATTTTAATGTGGTTACAATTAAGCCCCGCTTCTTTTTAATTTGCGTGCGTTTGAACCTGTTAAAACAAAGGTAAGGTGTTCTTCCTCTATCAGTCGATGAACTTCATCGAGTAGGGCCGGAACCTTTTGGACTTCGTCGATTAAAATGGGGAGGCCCTTCTTTTTGTATTCCGCGGGAAGCATCCCCAGTAGGCGGTTGGGGGAGGCAAGAAGCAGGCGCGCTGTTTCGCTATTGAGTAAATCTATTCGAAATGCGTCCTGGTAAATGCTTTTGGTTCAAGTCGTTTTACCGGTTCCCCGAGGACCAAACAAAAAAAGCTTTGTTTTTTTAGTGGGTTATATAGTCTCGAATACATAACTCCATTTTATATGTAAAATGGAGTTAGACTAGTAATAAATGATAAAGCATATAAGCCTCTGTTAAAGCTAGTTCGATAATGGCAAGTTGACGGTTTGACGCATTGACTGCAAAACCAGATCCCAAGGCCGTAATGTTGGATTTAGATACCACAGATGAGAAAGTTTTGAATGAGTTCTTAAAGCGGTTAAATTCAATGAAAGAAGTGATTGAGCGCAAATTTACAGACGACGACGCCGGGAAAAAAGCAAAAGATGCTTGCAGCGTGGTGAGTCTCGCCACGGTTGTCTTGATGAGTCAGACCTATAATATTTTCAATCACAACTATACTACTCCAAAAACATCTTTAGAGTGCTTGAAAATTGCAAATGAATCTTGCAAAACGTATCAGGCGGCAGTTAAAAAAGACCTGGATCAAAAAACAGAAGAATTTAAAAATAAAAAGCACCCAGCGGTCAATGGGCAAACCCAACTGCCTAGCGTAAAAGATGCTCCGCCTGCAAGTGATTCGTTATCGAATAAGGTGATTGTGCCCATCGCGCATTAATTGCAATGGTCGTTATCTTTTCAGGGAGACACCCATTAATTCGGGCATTTCTTTTAGAGCGGTTTCGTAATTGATCAGGTTTCGGACCAAAAGCGTTTACAAAAATGTGTTGAGTGGAAATAAAATGACGAAAATAATTCTGGATGGGTAATTCAATGCTTTTTAATTCAATCAAGTTATTGAATAATAAGTACATGCAGACTCTTTCATTTTTTGTAGTGAAGTTGAATATCAGACCCAGAAAAATTATTGGCCCCATTGATTTGCCTTCGCTTAAGGAAGAACTAAGGGTGGGCGCTTTTGCATGGGATGATATCGCTTGGTGTTCAGAACAAGGCAATGAGTGGCGGCGACTTTTTGAGATTCCAGCACTTCAGTCGTTCATGAGCGAGATTCCTGAACTCGCTAGACTTCAAAAATACAGGCAAATGTGCCTCGACAGTTTACAAGAAGCGAACAGCGAAACAGTACCCCATTCCGAGCATTTGCATCAGGAAGGTACGCAAACTTCGGCTATTGTCGTTCCTGTGTTTGTTACGCCTGCTTATATTCAAGTGAAAGGAAAGGAGTATGGCCCTCTTACTAAGGACGCTTTAAGCAAATTGCTTGAGCGGAGTCAGTTCAAGGATCAGGTGTATATTTGGTACAAAGGGCTTTCCAGTTGGTATCCAATTCAAGAGTTGCCCGGATTTAAGCATCTTCATTTTGAAGCATCCGCCATGACCAGAATTCCTGGAGAGGTTTTAGGACGGGTCATTTTCAATCGAGAAGAGCGCAGTGCGATTAGGCGGGATATAGTATCAACGGTTCGTTTGAGTAGCGATGGGAAGCAGATGGACTTGCCATCCGGAATTTGCGTGGATATTTCGCTCACTGGTGTTCAGATTCGCCTAGAAAAACACCATCCATTCCGATTAAAAGACGAACTAGTAGGGGAGTTGATTCCGCTTTCTTTATCAGGAGTGCCTGCCGTACTTTTTCGAGCAACGGTGATTTGGTTTAAAAAGGAAGAACTCAAGCTTGGGCTTTTCTTTACTGAGATCGATGAAGGCACGCGCGACCAGCTCGACCATTATCTCACCCAAATTGGCTATGGGCTAGCATCCAAGGCCTTGCATAAATAGCCGCCCATTTAGCCGTTGTGGGTAGTTAATTAAACTCATCCAAGGCATTAATCTGATCTGCCATAGAATAAACCACTTTAGCAAGTGAAGCGCATTGTGCTTCGGTTTTTATTTGAAGTATGATCCCTTGCACATCGTGAAGTGCTCCATCGCTACCGGAGCCGCCAAAATGTTCATCAGCGTTTTGATGTGCATGAGGCAGAATGGCCTTCAGGGTGGCGTGAGCCGCAACAGGGTAATCGAGGAAATCGATTTGATGCGACCAGGAGGCGTTGGTAATTTTAATACTCGCCACTTTCTGTTCTTTTGCTGCAGTGGTCAGGGCTGATTTGCAATAGGCTAGAATTTCCTTATTTAGATCAGGCGACTGGGATGCTGCATAAAACGGACGAATTGAAATTGCTTTTTTCCCGCGGCTTTTTACTTCAATGGTCATATTTGATTTAAAAGACCATTTTCCATTTACTGAATCTCGCTCCATTTTATAAAGAAAAGGCTCGTCAATCCTTAGGTCTTCAAAGACTAAATCCGGTTTATTGCCATGAACGAATGAGGCGAGTGGAGTGGCGGCATTCGGGTATTGCGGCAGAGTGAATACGGAACCTACCATCTGGCGCGCACGCCAGCTTTCTTGTTTGTATGCACCCTTGCTCACTTCCGAAAGCCGCAGAAAAGCGTACAGGATTTCATGAAAAATAAGACCCGTTCTTTCCACCACGCTCAGGCGTTGAAAGAGAGGGGCATTGATTAAAATACTTTGATCTCTTCGAATCGCCACCTGTTTGATCGCGCTTGGCGGATATTTTAAACTCGAGTATTCATCTTGAATATCAACGAGCTCAACAGGTGTAAATGAAAGGCGGTAGCTCATCAGGCCCGAAACCAGCATGGCCTGGGTAAACTCATCGTATTGGCTGAGCTTGAGAGTAAAGCAGTTGAGTACATTTTGATCGAGCGGAGTCATTCCCTTCATTTTTGCAAGGATTTTAGACCTAAATCCTTGTCGTGCGACGAGTGGTGACCTGACAACTTGCAGTCTTTGTGATGCCCGCCTCTACAAAATCAAGCAGATGGACTTCGCCATTGCCGGTTTTATCACCACCTTGCGCCAATGAAGAAGTGGGGCACCAAGAGCAAGCGATGAGGAGGATAAGCGATAATTTCGATGAGGTCATTTTTTAATTCCTGGTTCTGTGATTTGAGTGAGTGGGAAAAGTTCAATAGAACAACGGTATACTTCTGTTTTTTTGAGTCGCTGAAAAGAGAAGGACATCGAGCTCATCTTGAAATTTTCGGATGAGGGCTTTTGCCTTGATCACTTGATCCGGATGTGTGGCGACCGTGAGGGTAGTAAAGTCACGGAGATGTTGGGGCAAATTCGTGATCGCATCTTTTGCGAGGATCAGAGTTTGAAGCTGGTTTTTTTGAAGGGACAGATCAAGCAAGTCGTCGGATGTGCGAATGCGCTGGTGTGTCCGAGTTAGCTTTCCATGCGCATCCTCTTGAATCAGGCCCAAGCGTTTTAATTTCGCCAAGGAGTCGGATGCCATGGTTTCATCAATGCCTAGTCTACGGGCAATCCATGAGGGGTTATTTTCGAAATCGTCTGTTTTCAATAATGATAAAACTGCAAAATGGTACCAATCCGCGATTACGCTAAAGGCCTCTGCACTGATCAGAGTGTGGCGAGCTGCCGGGTCTTGAGAGTCGGCAGAAAAATCGGGTAAATTTAAGTCACGATCGAAAAAGTTTTTCAAGAGTTGTGAGCGATCTTCCGGATCTAATTTCAACCGATCGCAAATAGTGTTGACGAGTTTGCTTGAAGCTTTTCGTTTACCGGCAAGAATCTGTGAAAGTGCGGACGGACTGATGCCTACTTTGTTCGCAAAAGACCTCATTGAATAACGAGGATTGCTTTTTTGTGCTTTCTTGATTTCAGAAGCCAAAAATTGTCTGACGATTAATTGTTCCTTCACCTGCCTGACATTAGGAGAAGCTTCTGCGCATTGCAATCATTAATTGCCCGGAAGTAACCGCCAATCCATTCGTTCACAAATTTGTAAATTGCATTCAGCAAATAAAATAAGAGTAGCTTAATGAAAAAAACTACGACTATAATTAATTCACGATGATTCAATTCTTGAAGAGAGCATTCTCATTTCGAAAAAGAAAAAGTGCCCGCATTGAAGCCAGCGGGGATCGTCATATTCAACTCAATATCCTCGGGGCGAAATTCAGTGTCGCTGATTATTCCAACAGCGGTATTTCGCTGAAGAACGAAAAGGCATTGAGTTTAGGAATTAATAATACCTACTTGGCGGATCTGAGCGTACATGGAAAACTGAAGTGTTCAT
>CAIMWN010000025.1 GCA_903845155.1 Oligoflexia bacterium | reverse complement strand
CGAAATGAGCCGGAATTAAAAAATTCTGGAAAAAATAAAAAATGGCGAAAAATTCAAAAACTTTTTTCTAAGAAACTGAAAAGTCAGCTGTTTTTTGAGTTTTTCTGGAGCCTGTTAAAGGGCTCAAAGTGCTTGAGCAAAACCTTGCACAACTCCGATCCGTTTGTAATCAAGAGCTTGATCCGCTTGGATGTGCAATCATTCGAAGTTTGCAAAACCAATAATTTCCTCTGTTAAATAATCCCGATCTTAAATTGAGTCTTCTCTATTTAAGAAGTGCCATTATTTTAACTGAACAAAGGAACAGATCCTAGCTGCTACAACTGATTGCTAGTGTTTCAGGCTGCCTACTATGTCCTGTGCACCGTGATATCCCTGAATCTTTGAAAATGTTTGCTTCTTTAAATCTCCAATTAACAGAACTGGAACCGCTTCGATTTGATAGCGCTTTAATTCAGCTGGGTCCGCGTCTGATACCGCAAATGGAATCTTCGCTCGCATCGACGTGTCCTTATCAACTTGCTTCAGTTCCACGAAATATCCCATTCGCATTAGATCGGCAACCGTTCCAAGCATCTTCTGACAGTGTGGACAGTGGGAATCGAAATAGAGGCGCATCCTATAATTCCTTGCATCTGTTGCTGCTGATTGCGGTTTCTCTACTCGGGCTGCCATTTTCAAAACTGCATCGTCTTCGACAACCCTTGGAACCTGAGCCGCGTAGTTTGCTACGCCAGGTTGCGGGCGACTACCTGCGTATTGCGTAAGTCTTGTCTGAAGGTTTCTCAAAAGTTCGTTTTTTGTTTCCAAATACCGAAACCAGTTTTCAATATTTTCATCGGAGGGATTTCTTGCAATCTCCATAAACGGCGCAGGAGGTGTGTAGTCTCCCTCTTTAAAAAATTCGTCATTGGACGGGCTCAAATACTTGTTCCACGGGAATTGTGATTTACCTGCAACAGTTGCCGCGCTTGCTGCGGCTTTTTTGGCCACTGTGCTCACGCTGTTCTTCGTTGCCGGGGCCGGATCGGACTTCTTCCAGTAATCTAAGTCCGGATCTTTGAAATACTGAACATCGCCATCCATCGCTGTTTCTGCGAGAGCCGCCGAGTAAATGAGGCTTAAGACAGCAATGAATATCAGACTATACCGCGATAGCATCGTAAACATCGACTTCTCCTTCGATAGCTTTTTTCAAAGCCAATTCCTTTAAAGTCACTAGATTTTTTTCGCTATCACCAGTTGCCCAGTCAATGTGCTCAAGGATGGGCACCATTCCCACCAGTCCTCGCTTACAAGCTCCACACCCTGCCGATCGTTTCCGGTACATGCGCATTTCCTCGTTACTCGCCGGTAATGCGGAATCACTCACGGGTTGACTGCAATGAGCACAAATTTTTGGAAGAAGCCTTTGAGCTGAACTAAAGCGAAGACAAGATTTGATTGCGTCGTTTTCAACACCAAGACCTTGAAGTCTGCGCACCACTTCTTTTGAATCATTTGCGTGAAGTGTAGATAGAACCAAGTGTCCGGTCGATGCGGCTTGAAAACAAAGCTCGGCGGTTTCACGGTCGCGCACTTCACCGACAAGGATCACGTCTGGGTCTTGCCTTAGCATCGCTCGAAGAGAGTCACCAAAGGTGAGCCGTTGACTCACCTGAACCTGTGTAATGCCAGGAAAAGTGTATTCAATTGGGTCTTCGATCGTTACAATATTCATCGCTTCTCGGTTGAGCGCAGCGAGTGCGGAGTACAGAAGAGTAGTTTTTCCAGATCCAGTTGGGCCTGTGATGAGACAGACGCCATCACCATAACCCAAAGCTTTTTCAATCGCGGCTTTTGCAGAAAGCTCAAGTCCGATGGTATCGAGATCGAACTGTCTTGCCTGATCGAGTAGCCTGAAAACTAGCTTCTCACCGAAGAGTGATGGAATGAGATTCACCCTTACATCAAGAGCAAGCTCTCGAAACGAAAAACGTGCGTCCTGCGCTCGTCCACTGATTCCGATTGAACAATTACTCAGGCGCTTCGCTTCTTGAAGAAAAATGACTTTGTGGATCTCCGGAATCCATTTGAAGGGAATGAGTTCACCATTCACTCGAAAGCGTACTTGAACTCCGTCCCGCTCAGGTTGAATGTGAATATCGGATGCTCTCTGATCCTTTGCTTTTCGGAGCAGATCCTCGAATAAATTACTATATGGGTTTTCAAATTCGTGTGGCATTTAGATTCCTCCGCCTGGTATGGCTGCACAAGCGGCTTTCATCGCTTGAATCGCTATTTCTGTTGCGGCTGCGTAGGGAATTTCCTGACAGCAGCTCACTTTCTTCCAAACGACAAACATGTACCCGTTTGGTTTACCTAAAAGACGTTTTTCTTCGTGGACACCTTGAACCGTTTCTAAAAAACCCACATTCTGTCCTTCACGAAAACAGGATGAGCTTTGCGGAGAGAGCATTTGCCATTTTTCGTCCGGATCTCCGGGAGTCGAATGAAAGACCTCGGTGCCAATACTCTTTAATCTTGATGCAACCATCAGGGCAGCGGCCGCACGCGAAGCTCCTTGATAGATTCCTGAACGTGGTAAAAACATTCCCCAACCGTTACAAGCTTCTCGTGGTGACGGTGGATATTTTGGAATTTTCTGTGGAAAACTGCACCCTCCTCCGTCTGGTCCAATCGACGACATTGTGCCGCCAGCAACTCCTTGCACAGCTCCTTTGAGGAGACAAACTTTTGGAGCCAGTTGCCACGCGAGAAACTGCGGCTGAAGTAAATCGGCGCTTCCGGTGGTCCAACTAGATCCCAGATCTTCGCTTAGGGCATCGAAACATGGCTTTTCATATCGCCCGCCACCACAAGCAAGTGGTGCGAACGTCGTTCCTGCCATTGGGACAGCTATCGCGTGAGCGTGAAAGGAAAAATTACCTTCCTCATCGTCAACACCAAAGGGCATTTTAATTCCAGCAGATGCAGTTTTCAGTTGTGCCGCCGCCGGGTGCTTTGAAAAGAAGGTGGTTCCGGCTTCCGGCCACGCTTCAAAGAAGGTTTGCGGTACATAATAAGAGATCTGAGCACATGGGTGCGGTATCGGGCCGCCACACATGCATCCTGAGACCTGCATATCGAGGCAGCTTAAAGCCTGGCCTGCTTTCATGACGGAGCACACATTGGGGAAAAGAGTATCGGCGATCGCGGGAGACGGAAGTGAGGACACAATTCCCATCAGGATCATAGTGGCCAAAGCGCCTGGAATCCTTGCGGCCTTTTTCATCTCATCCATGATTTGAGCATGAGGGGTACGCAATTCCTTAAGAAAATAAGGCTTAAGAAATAGTTTTTCGAAGCGAGTGTCTAAACCATCAAAAATCTGTGCAAACGCTTCGAAAGCACGAAGACGGGCGAACTCACGCCCAGTCACCGGGAATTCAGGCGCGTAGTGCGTGGAAACACTTTCACTTACGCTTCCTCGATTTGAATCCACGCCACCAAAAAATAGGTCGGTTCGCCCGTTTTGCGCGCTTTCTGAAACGCTATGCGATTTTCTCTCGCGATCAATGGTTCCGTGCGGCTCCTGAAACAAACGAATCGTCTTTGGATCAGTGGTATTTCCGAAGATCCGAGTTCTGAAGTTCTGTAAAATCTCACGCGTAGCCGGTTCGCTTCGGATTGCGTTTTCAAGTGAACTCACGCTCTGAGTTGCTGCAATCGTGATTGCTTTTGCCTCCCGCCCTTTAGCTAAGTAACGATCGTCACCCAGTCCCGCGCCGCCACCACTGGTAGCAACGTCCTGGTATTCGTCCATCACTATAACTGCGTATCGAGAGTCTTTATGATCTGGATCGGTGACACGCTCTAAAACGGCCTCTTGAAATAGCAGCTTAAATAAAGTTCCAATTGAGCGTGCGAGTGCGTCGTTTTCGATATAGAGACAAATGATATTTCCGGCTTTAATTGCGTCCCTGATGTGAGTGACGGTGATTTCTTCCTTCTTAGGAGAAAGGATTTTGGAAACGCGGTATTCTAAAAACTCATTTAAGAAGCTGGTCGCGGTCGCGAGAATGCTAGTTCGAATTTTCTGATCCATCTGCGAAAACTCGTCACGGAAATAGTCGATGGCCATTTGAATATTCGCATGTTCCTCTTCATTCCATTTTTTTGAATGAAGATACTCTGCAAGCGTTCCGGCCAACCCTTCATCACGGGCCTGCACCAACGCTTGATAGAGTTCCTTGAAGGTAAAGTAATCATACTTAGCCGCGCAAAAGATCAAAGAGTTCTTGAGAAGGTTAAAACTAGATTGTTCCCAGAAACGATTATCACCGGAACCTCCAAGAAAATTGACCGAAGCAAGTTTCAAGCTGTTGGCGATGGTCGTAAACATCGACTTTCGAAGCATGTCAGGTTGCCAGATTGGATTAAACTTAACTGTCCCTTCAAGCGACACCCAGAGCAGTTTTTCCTTACAAGGGCTGTTCTCGACGATATTCTTTAATTCGCGCACAAAAGTCCGCTTCGGATCGATCGCGAGGATGGCGGGGCTTTGTTTGAATCGAAAAATAATCTGTTTAAGAAACTGAAGCAAAATCTGTGATTTTCCCGATCCGATAGCCCCAGAAATAAATAAATTTCCAGTAAGTGCCTTGAAACCAAGGTAAACCCATGCAGGTACACTACTCTTGTCTTTATAGAGCGAGCTTTGCTCTTCTCGAACTGTGCCGAGCACAACTCCATCCAGAATGGGGTCTGGTTCGGGCAGTTTCTTTCCAAATGAAAATGAAAGTCCGGAGAATTGCTGGACCCAGACGAGAAGCTTTTCGATCAATAGGTAGACGGTGAAAGCGGAAATCGTACCGCTGACAGCAACGAGAAACTTCCAATGTTTTGTAAAGTCCTGCCACTCCGCCGGAAGCAGGTAGATATGTGTGAGTTTGAAATAATAATTGGCTAATACTCCTGATACCGCGCTGATGCTCACAAAAATTAGAAAATAACGCTTTAATTGTTTATTAGGTGTGGATGAAAAAGATGCGCCCTGCCCACCAATTCTGAATCTCTTTTTGATCGAGGAACCAATCCACAAGATATTGAACAAGACCGATCCGGTGACCGCGTTCAGTGTCAAATCATTCAATTCAATAAATGACGACAGGCGATCTAATGCTTGTTCTGTGTGAACCGGAGACCTTAACCAAAAAAAGAATACCGCGAGTCCGAAGAGGGTTATGAGAGCGATGGGGAGTGAGGTATCGGTCCCACGGTTTGGTTTGGCAGGCAAGGCGCTGATATTCATGATCCGATCACCTCCTCATTCCAATCGTCAGTTGACGGGCCTGAGACGACCTCATCGAGGTGAGTGGTAGACGTCGGGAGAGTCGTTCCTCTGAGTCTTTGGACTTTCAGGACGTCCGACGCGATGATTTCAAATCCAGCTTTCTTTTCTCCTTTCTCAGTTTTGTATGATCGAGCTTTCAGCTCACCCGTGACTAGGACAAGATCTCCTTTCTTTAGATTAATTTGTGCACGGCTGGCTAATTTTGAAAAACAGGACACGCGGAACCACTGCGGGTCTTTTTGAATTTTTTCTCCCGTTTCATGGTCGAATCCACTCATGCTTTGAGCGATTGCGAAACAAATCACGGGGAATCCATCTTTGGTTTTTCCGCGTTGTTCGGGATCGAGACCAACATTTCCGATGACATTGATCTGATTATTGATCGTAATCATAGGCTGCTCTCCCAACTTTTATCGAAACGACTTTGGCGAGGTGAATCCGGATACCTCATAAAAGATTCGAATAAAAATGGATGGTCAGGGAATGCGGTGTATCCGTGTTTCCAGTGGCGATCCATAAAGCCATTGAGTCGAGTAAAGAATGGCGTTACCCAGCGTCGTAGTTTTGCAATCATGTGAGTCCTCCTGATGGGTGCCGTGTTTTAGCGACACCGGTTAATTTCATCGAAGGTTCGCGTGTTGCGAGTCTTACTTCGATGCTGTCAGGTGGATATATTGCAAAGTCGTGCCAAGTTTTTTTTCGGGGGCTTGAATGGTAAGTCGTTGATTTCTATCGTGTGACCGAGTCTCAGGCTGAGACTGAGTCTCGGTGGGTCTCACGTTTGGGTCTCATCAAAGCGGTAATGACTTAAGCCCGCAATACTACTTTCCAAAAAGGTAGTACCCTTCGGAGATACGGCACTTAATTCAACAGATAGTAGCACTTCTTATTGTAGGAGTTGCGTCAGTGTAGGAATAAACTGCTCTCTCAAGATGGATTCAATTTGTCCCGATTTTTTTGTGGCCAACACGCTTAGTGACCGAGGAGTTATTATCTCGAACTGAAACTCGTGTCCGCTATGATGAAATGATTCGGTCCAAAAGAAATCATTTGAAGTTCGTACGCCAAAAATAAATTCGTATTTATATTCTGGAAAATTATGAGCCCTTAAATCATCGCCCGGAAAAAATGTGATATATGCCGTTGCAGTGTAGTTATGTGATTCTTGGGCTAACTCTTTGCCGAAAACTCCAAATGTTCCTACTTGAATGTCTACGAATGTACTCAACGTCTGTTGGTATGTCCGCAATTTAGAGAGCATGAGCCCTTGTGCTTCCTTAATTTCCTGGAGTTTTGACTCTAACTCAAGCTTACGCTGATTAGCAGTAGCGAGAATAGCGCTTCCTTTAATTCGAGATTGAAGTTCAAGTAATCCAGTCGTTAGTGTTGTATTCGCTGTTTTGGGTTGATTGCAGAAAGTTATTACGTCTTTCAAGAGTTCGATCAGCTCTCGCGCAGTCGGCCTACTATTAGCGTCGAATTTTGTAGTGTCGCTGACAATCCCCTGAACTGCATTTGCAATCTTTTTATCACCTATATATCGGCTCAAATGAAATTCAGATGTGGCGAGCGAGTCGTAACTATTTGGAGGTGATCGTCCAGCACAGATAGCCCACAGAGTTCTTCCTAATGACCAAATGTCACCAGCGGTCTGGTCTGGCTCTGGATAGCTCATACTCCATTCAGGTGGTCTATAGCCTGTTGAACCAATTAATTCCATAGCGGTTAAACGTTCTTCAGTTGGTGTATCGGACCATAATGCTAGACCGAAGTCACAAAGAATGGTGCATCCATCATTAAGTAAGATATTTTGTGGTTTGATGTCTCTAACTGCTAGTTTAGGATTTCTCTCGTGAAGATCAGCTACTGTCTCAACAAGTTTTAGAAACTGTTCTAGTAACGCGACCGTATCTTCAGAATCGTTTGGGTTTTTTATATACCTGTCGTAAAAATTTCCATGTTTGTAATAGGGCATTACATAAAACGGTCTACCTTCGTAAAAACCGTGATCTAAAAGAGTACAACAGCCTTCAACTGACTTTAGGTTTTTAACGATTTCTATCTCCGATAGAAATCTTTGTTTTCGAAGACCAGACCTAGCAGCTTCCTCAAAAATCTTTACCGCAACAATTTCTCCGCCTGTCGATTCATTTGGGGCTGCTCGGTAGACGATTGAGTTTCCGCCGCGTGCGATCTGAGCGATGATTTGCCAGCGTTGCAAATTACCTTCGAGAGTTTTGTTCTCCATTTAAGCCCCCATTACCCGAGTTTTCACCAATCCTAAGTCTTTCGCCTTACGAAAGAAAGTTGCCCGAGACAGACCAAGAATTTCAGCCGCCTTTGTTCGGTCACCATGAGCTTCAATAATTGCCTTCTCGAATCGGCGCTTCTCGCTCGTAACCAACTGACTTCCATATCGTCCGACAAGAGCTTTGGTTACTTGTGAAGTGAATATAGTCGATACCTCTGGAATAACCTGGCAAACATCCTTTTCACGAACAACGTTCTCGGTGCAGCGATTGCACAGCGTTTCAACGATACTATGAAGCTGGCGGACGTTTCCGGGCCACGAGTAAGCCTGAAGAAGCTCCATCGCTTCATTGGTAAATTTCTTATTTCGATGAGCGTGAACAGTGGCGAGATACCAAGCGACCAGTTCAGGAATATCTTCGATTCGCTCACGAAGTGACGGAATGTGGATCACTTCGCGTGCAATCCGATACTTCAGATCTTCACGGAATTTCTTTTCTTCGACCGCTTTATCCAGATCGACATGGGTCGCCGCTATCATTCTAAAGTTTACCGGAGTCTCATGATTAGTTCCGATTTTTTGAAAGCTGCGCTCTTGTAATACTCGAAGTAACTTCGGCTGCTGATGCAAAGGCATTTCGCCGACTTCATCCAAGAAAATATAGCCTCCGTTTGCCGCTTCGAACGCTCCGACACGTTCGCCTACGGCTCCCGTGAAACTTCCTTTAGTGTGACCAAATAACTCGGCTTCAATCAAACCATCTGAAAGAGCACCGCAGTTGACGACGACCATTTTTCCAGTTCGGCCACCCTGCATTGCAATCGTTTTAGCGACTACTTCTTTTCCTGAGCCGGATTCTCCGGTCAAAAGTATATTCTCTGCTTTGCTGTTAACCACACGGAGAATATCCGCTCTAAGCCTAAGCATAACGGGAGAGTTGCCAACCAAAACGGGTCCTACCTTTGGATCGGCGGAAGTCGCGAGATGGAGTGCTCTGAATCTGATTTCTCGGTTTCTCAATGTCTTCCGAACGGCTTCGCGAATTTGATCGGGGCTTGCAGGTTTGGAAACACATAAACTCGCTCCAGCGTTAAAGATGGCTAGAAGACGTTCGCTATTAGTTTCTCCGCTGATGACTATGACGTCGGCACCCCGATCGACAGCGTGAATCCGCCTAAAAAGGTCGAGACCACTTCGGTTGTCACCCTCAAAGTTTATATCAAGAAGAATGATGTCGTAATCTCCTTGCTGGATCGCTTGCATCCCTTGATCAACAGTCGGAAAACCATCGACGATGCATTCCTCATCAAGAATCAATGGAATCTGATTGAGCCAATCCTGATCGTCATCTATTGCCAGTATCCTTGGAAGTTGAGTGTTCATATTGTTCCTTCAATCAGCGCGGCATGGTTCATTTCCGCGTCTGCCATTTTTTCTACATTTGTGAGTATTACTTGGTTCGGCAATCTAATTTCGAACCTTGCACCCGGCAATACCTGGGCGTGAGTCGCCGTCAGGACACCTTCGTGCGCTTGAATGATTTTGCGAGATACCACTAAGCCGAGCCCGGATGACCTTGGCTTAGTCCCACGAAGAAGCCTAAAAACACTTTCGGCGTTCTCTGGCAAGCCTGGTCCGGCGTCCTCAAGGATTATTTTTGTTATCCCCAATTCGGAAGTATCGACTTGAATGCTCAGGTCGAAGTCTGATTGTAAACGGGTACTATCTTTGTCGTTCAGAGCCTCAATACTATTTTTAATCAAGTTGGAAAGAACTCGGCCCATTTGAATCGAATCATGCGCTACGATAACGGGATCACTACTTTGAGGAATTTCAATTCGGAGATTTTTTTGCTGAATATCTCCACCATAGAGCGCAAGTGAATCAGAAATTGTAACAAGAAGATCGGCAGGTTTTCTTTCAACGT
>CAIMWN010000024.1 GCA_903845155.1 Oligoflexia bacterium | reverse complement strand
GGCAAAGTTTTGTGCTCAAACGCTATCGTTTGAAGATATTGGCTTTTACCGAGAAATCTGCCAAGGAACGAAGTTGAATGGCCGTGGTAATTCGCCAGCACTCGACCTAAGGTATGATGATTACTTACCGAAAGGCATCAGTGCTCGTGCGATTCAAAATGACAAGATTAAAAAGGGCAAAAATGTTTGTGCATTCAATGATTATCAAATGCGTAACTTAGTTCAGTGGTTGAAAGATAAAGATGACGAAGCTCGTGATGAAAATTACTAGTCGTAGTTGAACCCATGGCGTGCTGCAAAAGTTAACCTTTCGTACAGATGGGCCATGTGTTGTCGATCATTGCTCTCTATGCTCTGTTAATAAAACCTAACTTGATTATTTGTTTGCCTACGATAGCGTCCAACCCATGAAAGTTGCGCAAATCGTTGGCGGGTTACTGGTTTTTTGTTCGCTGTGCAGTCAAGCTGAGCAGTGGAATTCTTATAACGATCCGAATAATTTCAATACTAACTGGCATCCAGTCCAGTATGAAACGCGCTTCAGTCTCTTACCTTCTTCGGGTGCTGTGCCACTCAAGGAAACTCCTTGGAGTGACAGTTACTGGCCAAAGAATCGCGGATCCTTTGCATATCGCTGGCAAGCTTTTCAAAAAACGGGGAAAAGTCCTGACTTAAAACCTGAGGCGTTACGCGACATGTTTTTTGGCATCTACTTCTACAATAAACGAGAAGTGGCCGAAATGAGTGAAAGCGAATTGAATGAGCTTTCACCCCTAGAAAAGTACTCTATATTTAAGGGTGATTTTAAATATAAGATGGCAAGAAAATATCTGGATCCCAATAATGCATGGGCTTCTTATTGGGAAGGGTATTGCCATGCTTGGGCAGCGGCTTCGGCGCAGTTTCCTGAGCCACTTCCGGTTACGGTACCGGTAGAGGTGAGAGGCCGCACGATCATGCTTTCTTTTGGTTCAGGCGATATTAAAGCCTTATTGGTTGCAAGCTATGCAGAGCGAAATTGGAAAGCAGGAGCTCGCCGTTCCAATTTAAACCTGACGTCACTGGGGCAGATCTGCACCAATGAGCAACAATTTTTATTTCCGACTTCAAAAATTAAACATGGTGTGGAGGTGATGAGTGATTATTCAGACACTAATGGTTTGCTCGACAGTGATTTAGAGAAAAGTGTGCAAGATTATCAAGCGAGATTGAATCGGGTGACCGGTGCGCCCATTGATCCGAGTTTGCCAAAGCGGGCCCGCGCTGCGGCCGAGACGGATGCCTGCCGTGATGTGAACGCGGGGGCATTGCACATTGTCATGGCCAATCAGTTAGGGCTTATGCATGAAGGATTTTTATTAGATAAAACTCGCGATTATGAGGTGTGGAATCAGCCGGCATTCAAGTTCACGAGCAAGGCTGTGGCAACAGAGGCGCCCTCTCGCACTTCCGCACCCGGAACACAAAGCGTAGTGGTAGTGGAAAGTAAGCTCTACTATGCAGATGATACCAATTATGGTTGGACTTATTGGAATCCAACGCTCGCTGGAATTTTTGGGCTAAAAGATTTACACGAACATTTTTTAAAAGAGTATTCCAAATATCAATCCGTTCTGATTGAAGAAGGTGATTTGCGTACCCCACAGGCCTATCCTGAACATGTGTTTGGATCGGCCGATTATAAATATAGGCTAGATCTCGACGAAGAGGGGCGGATTATTGGTGGAGATTGGATCACCCTGAATCGCCCGGATGATTTATATTTAGTGGGAAAAATAGGGTTCGAGGGTGAATTTGCAGAGCTCTCGCAATTATATCATCCGATGCTGCCTCGCGAGTAATGGGTTCGGGTGATTAATGTGAATGGGGCGCAGTGGGTTTAGGGTTTTCCTCATTAAATTTAAAATTATTGATGGAGTAATAGTCGAAGGGACTATGAATATGAGGCAATTGATGACCCACAGTCACCGTGAATAGCAGTTTACTGGTATTGCGGTCGTAAACACTAACAGGCTCCAGAAAAACTCAAAAAACAGCTGACTTTTCAGTTTCTTAGAAAAAAGTTTTTGAATTTTTCGCCATTTTTTATTTTTTCCAGAATTTTTTAATTCCGGCTCATTTCG
>CAIMWN010000023.1 GCA_903845155.1 Oligoflexia bacterium | reverse complement strand
TAGTCGGAGTGGTTGGGTTAGTCGGAGTGGTTGGGTTAGTCGGTGTTGTTGGGTTAGTCGGTGTTGTTGGGTTAGTCGGTGTTGTTGGGTTAGTTGGAGTTACTGGTGTAGTCGGATTAGTCGGATTGGTTGGGTTAGTCGGATTGGTCGGGTTAGTCGGATTGGTTGGGTAATTACAAGTGTTGGTCACATTACAGCCGTTATAAATGTAAACGCCTTGATAATAACTGATGCCGTAGGCATTGTTAGTTCCGCAGTAATTATTTCCGTAATAGCACCAGTTGGAAGCCATGTAATAACCCCAGGTTCCATTATGGAGGATAATTGCTGGAGTAGCGGGGCCAGAACCACCGCTTGCGCAAGCAGTAAGTGTTGCCATACCAGCTCCGAGAAGTGCGTTCGTTAACATATTTTTCATTTGGTTCGTATTCATGGGTTTCTCTCTTTCATATCGATCGGTTTAAATTTTTATATCTGATTTCTTGTAAAGCAATTCATGCGCCAGAATCGTTTTTCATATTTTCACTTTTTAAAAAAAGCATCTAACCCACTGAAAGACTTAATGATTTTCGTTTAATTCAGAAAATACTGCTCTCATATTCATCACTTACCTGTCAAATACTTGGCCGTATTGGCTCCAGCTTGAAATAGAAAATGAGTGCAAAGTGGCACTTTAAAATCCAAAAACTAATTTAATGTTGAAGACCTCCCCGGCTGTAGCACGCGAAATTCAATTTGGGTTCGAGACTGACATAATAAAGGAAGTGAAAAAAATTCGCCTTCATTTCCCTTTTGAAATGGTGAAAGCTGGATGCACCCTTTAGGAATGAGAACCGAGTACCTGATAGGTTTACTGAAGGTGTTTTTGTCAGTATCCCAAAGAGCAACGGAGACTTGGTCGCCTTGCACTTTAGTGGAATCGACAAATATTCCAGGCAAGGGGTGACTTGAGTTACCGGCAATCACGGGGGTAAGTAGATCAGAAAAAGCCTGGGTGGGAAAACTTGAATCCCGGTTCAACGGAAGCATCTGGGTTTTCCCATCATGGATTCCGACCAGATTATAGATCGAGGTTAAAAATATAAATCGTCCCGCTTTACCCAAATCAAAAATTCCCTTTAAGCCCGTGATTTGATCAGTAGAAGTATTGGACGCATTGTAAGAAAAATCACTTTGATCCAAAAACTGCCCGGCTTCGTTTGCCCACGCAAGACCGCCGGTTTTGGTTCCATAGAAATTGAGAAGGGCGGACGAGTTGCCCGGGTAAACTCGAATCACCTGACCACTACTCGCGAGTGAGTCCCAACCGTTACCCCCGTTGACCGATTGGTCCAGTACTGAACGCACATCCCATAAATAGGTAGGAGTATTTAGGCCGTCGTCGGTTACGACCAGCATCCGTTGGTACCCCCCGAGCATGTCGGCGCTATTTTCGAGGAGTGAATTTAGAATTTTAAATGACGTATATTTTTTTCGAAATGAGGCATCATCCACCACTCTTAATTCAAGTTGGGTAATGGAACTTACGGAATCAGCCGGACCTTTCGGATTAAGATAATACAGATGCGTATCTGTGGTGTAGTGACGGGTATCATACCAAGCAAAATTATCTTGCTCGGGAATTGGTCCGTTACTCACAAATGAGGGGATGAGATCACCTCCGGCACTTTTGATCCATGAGCCGGCCGCAATGTAACTGCGCTCAACCATGTTAATCAGCGCCGCGCTGCTTTGATTAGTAGGCGTCGGGAGATCAAATGCGATTTGCCACGGTGTGCCCGTTCCTAATAGGGGCTGATAGCTTTCATCTAAAAAGTAAAACTGAAAAACCCATTTAGTCTTCGTTTGAAAGTTACCAGTGATCACCCACGCAAGTTTTCCGTTGCCTTTGAGATCCAAACGAAACACTTGATCGAGTACCTTAATCGATGGAATGACTACAGTGTGCACCGGTACTGAATCGGCGGGGTCAAAAAACTGAATCATCGCTCCCGGACCATTCGTCTGTGGTGCAGTTGCATAAACGGGTGCCCCCACATTTGAGCCATAGGTGAGGGTTTGTTTGATGTTAGGAAAAGAATTTTGGCCGTTAGACCTAAGCCAGTCTAAATAACCAAACTGTGCATTTTGCGGAATCGTGATCGATTGAACAGTGGGGACCGACATTGCTTGACGGGTAATCGAAACACGATTGTAAAATTTGCGAATGGTTCCACTTGCATCGCTCACTTGAAGCGTCATCGGGAAATCAGCAGTTAGATCCAGGCTTGAAAAAAGATACGACCATTTAATATTAATCGCTTCACCACTTTGGAGTTCAGCTGCGGAACCAGAACCAATCACTTGACCGCGAGAAAAAAGAGTAACTCGAACCTGGTCTGCAGTTTTCCATAGATTTTGAACACTGACCGTTCCGCTGGCAGTAAGTGTTTTTTCGTCGATAATAGCTTCGTTTTGGCCTTTGAAGTTAGGCAGGTAAACGGTTTGTGGAGATGCATCGAGGGCCTGTTTAATCTTTGGAACCCCATAGAGTGCTGCAGTAGGCGCAGGCAATGGAACGGTCGCCGCAAAAAGACGCGCGCGAAGCTCATTGAAAGAAATACGAGGATTAACACTTTTTAGAATAGCGACCATTGCTGAAATCAGGGGAGTCGATTGGCTCGTTCCGCTCATCATGTCGTAGCCAACGATACGCATCACCTGTGAATCAAGAGAGCGCGCATTGATGGGAAACAAACTTGCGATACTGTCACCTGGTGCGAGTACATCTACCTGGCCACCAAAATTTGAAAAGCTAGCGAGTGTGCCATTATTAGAAATGGCACCGACACAAATCACACCATCGTAGGCACAAGGATAACTTGGAACTTCTTTACGATCATTTCCGGCAGCTGCCACGACCACTACACCCGCTTTAATGGCGTCTTGAATCGCATTGCGTGCGCGTTCTGTATCTACAATTTTAGGCCAACCTAAACTTAAATTAATCACAGAAGCATGATGAGCGACCGCATAAATGACCGCATCTGCAACGTAATCAGAAATTAAGCGACCCTTGAATAAGTAATTTTGGTAGCCGTCTTTAGTTAAAACACGAAGCGCAAGAATTTTTACAGACCTTGGCGCGGCTCCCGCGATCCCGATACCATTACCGGTGATCGCTGCAATTAATCCGCTTACATGAGTCCCATGCCCTTGGTCGTCAATCAATTGAGGTGCAATACAATCTTTGGTGTTGCCCTTGTTCAATAAAATATCGCAGCTATCACTAGTAAAACGATCGGCAAGTTCTGGATGAGTAATATCAATTCCAGAATCGATGACTGCAACGATGGTCGGTGAAGTGGCGCGCTCCATGATCTCATTCTGAGCTTCGCTCCAACCGATATCCACTCCCGCTACACCCTTCTGTTCATAGGTGTGAAGAGAGTCGAGGTTCACATGAATATTCTGTGTACCATCATTTTTAAGCGCCCATTCTAAATTAAAAAATGGATCTATCTGATTCAGAGCTCGAACCTGCGCCTGAGCAGAAAATGGAATGACGAAATTGAGTGAAATTAGCGCGAATATCAACATATTCATAATACCTCCCTTAACCATTGAAGGTAGAACTCGCCATCACTCACGTCTAAAATACTTTCCACCGCGCTTAAGATTCCATTAGGGTAGGGGCTATCTACTTTTCCAAATGTATAAGAAGTATTGGGCACTTGCGAGCTGATTTCTGACGCAGTTTTAAAACCGGTATAATTTGAATAAATATAAATATGATTTGCACCGCCCACGGCGCCGAGAAAATCAGCGAAATCTGCAAACTCCTCCAAGTGCGAAGCCATTCTGGCCAGTGCTTGTGAATGGTCGGTAGGATCGTCGGAACCATCTCGATAATCATTAAATGCCTTTTTAAAACGATGGATCGCTGCGCACTCCCGCCCGACGTTCAAAAAGCAGTGATGCCGCTCTCGGTATTTACTTTCAAGCGCATCCTCGTCATCAGGGGTCATACTTGCGAGCGCTTTTAGGCCGTTTTCATAAACATTAATATACAAATTGATTTGATAAAGTTGAAGAGCCTTCACGTTGTCGAGTGCATGATCAGGGTAAAGCTTAAATCCTAACCTGTTACTTAAGGAATCAAAAAGCGCCTGTGCATCACTCGCCTTCTTTTGCCAACCTTGCCAGTAATATTGAATTTGTAAGAATGGATCCACAGCGATGTTATTCTCAACTCTTGCCTGGAAAGTTGCATTTCGTGTTTGGGAATGCCCTAAAAAGCTTTGTCCAGGATTCAGCTGCGGCTGAGTGCTAAAAGTAGTGCTTGGATCTTGAGTAATATCAGTGAGCAGAAAGTCAGCAACATCATTCCCCAGTTGTTGGTAATGGGCTCCCTTTTGGCGTCCGTCGTTAAGCGAAATAAAATCGGTGCTTCGTCCATCAGGTAGGGTCACATTAAGAGTACTTTTCGTTTTCAAAGAACGATTCACCCGATGCAAGAATCTGAAGTAACCACTTTTATCTTTAAAGGAAGTCTGGATGATGGCTGGTTTCATCGCACTCTCTAAAATATGAACATTCCCGTATTTAAAGGTAGCTGCGAGTGCCGCCGCATTGGCGGGTAAATTTGGATTCGTCACCAAGTTTTGCCCGATAGTCACTTTGAAAATCTTGGTTTCACCTGAACCGCGAGTTTCATTACGGGTAATCAACAAAACAGGAAGCGTACCGGTATCAGACACGGAAAGTTCAAGACTGAGGCTAAAACCCAGCAAATTACCGTTGTCTTTATAAACTTGGATCGTGTTTGAGTCTTTACGATAAATCTGGAGCCTAGAAATCAGCAACTGTCTCGATGAAAGTTGCGCACTTGCCTGCGGAGAAATAACCGTCGGGGCTTGAAGTGATAGGTTTGCCTGTTCTTGGGCATTCAAGCTTTCAGTAATAATGAAAGATTCACCAACATCGATCACCTTTTGTAGGTCCTTAAAGTCATTAGCAAGGTCATCCGCTTTCGCTGTCGCAATTTTTGCGAAGATGTTGCCACCCTTTTTGAAAAGAAGGGGAACAATCTCATTTTTGAAAGGCTCAGTAATGGTTTGCTTCAATCTGTACATGGGCTTCAGGTGGGTATAGTTAATCGATACCGAACCTAAGACCTGGGCACCTGCTTGTAAGAATGTGGGTAAACCGTCTGTTCCTACCATCAGGCCCGCATTAATCGTCACACCAAAACTATCTGCGACGGCCACCATATTGTTCGTTCCCATGTAATTGCCAATGACGACGTTTCTTGAAATATTGAGCCCACCATTTAAGAGTGGCGCAACCCAGAGCCCATGTGGAACAAATTGATTTTGTCCTGTTTGCTGAAATTGAGTCATGGCTTCATTGAGCAGTTTTTGCTGATGATCGGAGGTGTCGCTCTGATTCGTATATCCTGGAATCGCGGCATTTGCCTTATTGAGGAGGTTTTGGACAACGTTATTTTCAATCTGAGAAATAAAATAATATTGAATATCGTGGAGAGGGGATTGATTGTCGTCGAATTTAAATTTACTGACGTAACCTGCCCAGGTGTCAGTCTGAACTTTTCCATTCTCGATGGAGTCACCTTCAGTATACTTTGAATCAAAATCCATCTTCGCGACCGGGTAAGGCTTAAGTGGATCTTTGGGTTGGAGAAGTTTAAGATTAAAGACGGCAATAATTCCATTTCTTCTTGAGATGAGCTTTTCCACTAAGAGATCGCCTACTGGCCCAGGAAAATAGGCTTCCTTTACCATCGCTGCAAATTCATCACGCGTAATTTCAGACAATCGCCTCAGCATCCACGCCGCATCGTCGTAAGAACAATTAAAGTTTGCGTTATCAGGAACGTCAAAACTTATTTTATTGGAAACGAGTGAGCCAAAGGTCCATTCGAATTGGTTTAAACTTTCACCTAAATTCACCAGACCATAGGGGACAGATAAAGCGCGAAGAATCCGCGGTTTCATTGGCAAAATTTGAGTTTGAGAGTCGTCTGTGCTGATCAAGGGTGCAATCGCGAGATTGGTGTCAGCATTTGCGCCCGTAACCACCACATCTTTTAACTCAACCAAAAGTGGATCAGTGTTCGCTGCGTTGGGAATTTCCCAGTCAGCACGTGCACCATTGGTAATCAAGGGTAAATCTATTTTAAGGAAGTCATCCCGTGTTTTTTCATCCGGAAAGCGAACTTTGATGTTACGAATCCACTTCATTGCTGGAATTTTGTACCCCAGTCTTCTGAGTAATACTTTACGAAGTAAAAAAGTGTGTATTTTTTTACTCATGATGAAATTAAAAATTTTAGAAGTATGAGATGAAGCCACCGCATTGAATCGAGCACGCTCGAGATAGGAGGCGCTGGTGGAAGCAGTACTTGGATTAGTACGGCTTAAGAATGAAACCTCGTCTCCATCCTGAATCTCCAGGGCCTCATCCACGGTTTTGTCTGCTGCAGTGCTTGGTTGGTTCCAAAGTTTGGTCGAAGTATCGGGTTCAAGAAGTGAGAGGTCGACGTGGTCTTGAATTTCTTTATCCCATGCCACTTTCGGATTTAAAATTTGGCTAGATCCGTTTTCAGTAAACACGAGATCATTCGCAGGCAGGCTCTGAGAAGGAGCCATAGGGATCACCACGCTGCTTCCGCCTGTGAAATTACCAGCGTTTGCTGCTGGCAAAGACCATAATATCGCCGTCACTACCCAGAATGGAGGTAGTTTACTTGCATTGTATTTTCGGCGAATAAATTTCTTTAACAACATAATCTACTATTCCACTTTAATAAAAAATCACTTATTAAACTGGAATAGTAGATTAACTGTTAAACTAAGTCAATTGATTAAATAGGGCAGCGTTGCGACCTGAGGAGATTTGTTGCGCAACAAGGGGAGATTGAGAGATGGGTATATTCATTCAAAATAAGGAAATCGATTTGAGTTAATGTCGATTTCAAACACCCAAAGTTCCCAATGTCCATCAATGTAGTTTCCAGTCATAGGCTTTGAGCAAGCTTGCGCAAAAAGATGCCATTTACCATTGATTTGGTACCAGGCAGGAGTGGCAACATGGTAAATAGTGCTATCTCGGTAAAACCCTTTCCACTGGGTTTGCAGAAGCAAATTTTCATCTAGCTGAGCCCAACCATGATCCGGAAATTGACTGGTAGCAAGAACAGCGCGCCAGCGCTTTCCATGTTCGGGCCCGACCTCCATACTTAAAACATAGGTTGATCCAACTTTAAAAATTTGGTGCCATTCATAATAGGCGCCGGAATTGGATTCAAAAATATGTCCCATTTCTCTTGGGTCACTAAAATTAAAATCCTTTTCCCAATGTTTTCCATCTCTTGAGATAGCAAGACGAATTCCAGGCAGCGTTCCATTAGATCCACGATAAGAATAGTATAAATACCAATGCCAACTCTGGGAGGTGGAATTCCAGTCACGGTATACTGCTCCCTGGGAAGTCATCGTTTCGAGATAGGGTGCAGCAGCATCAGGTGAAACAATTGGGCTACGCCCATAACGAACGATAGTATGCTCGTTAATGTTGGAGTAGCCATCTTCACCAGTTTTTACAATCGCAAGCCCAATATGGTCTTGGATAGATCCAGTCGTGCCAGAATAGTAAATATAATAGGAGTCTTCTTCTGCAATATATAAAACACTATCCAGTCGAATAGACCCGGAATCCCATCCTTGAGGAGTGGGCTTAAAAATCGGATTGTGACTATCTTCAAAGGTAGCGTAAAATTTATTGTGTAGATTCGGCAGGAGCTTTGAACCAAGCGAGCCGCTTCTGGAAAGTGATTGGGTGCTTTTTCCAATACGCTTCCATCCGAATAGATACAACGGCTAGAAGG
>CAIMWN010000022.1 GCA_903845155.1 Oligoflexia bacterium | reverse complement strand
TGAGTTTGATCAGCCCGTTCGTGATTGGCTTTCTAAAAAAGGCTTCGATCGGAAAATGGGAGCGCGTCCTCTTGCCCGCGTGATTCAAGATGAAATCAAACGACCGCTCTCTGAAGAGATTTTGTTTGGTAAGCTTGAAAAGGGTGGGGCCGTGCGCGTGGTCGTGAAAGATGACCAGGTTCAATTTGTGATTGAAACGAAAGCGCCTACCGCTTTACCGATCCCGGAAGATGCTCATAGCTAAGTGGTCCATGTGTTCAGGCTTAAGGGCTACTTTGAAACGAGTTCACTTAAGGTGAAGAGAAGATCTGAATAGGGCCTATTTTCTTCGAGCTGCTTTAGGAAATCAAAACCGAGCAAGTCATAAGGATCAGTTTTGAGGCCCATGAGGCGAAAGCAAAATCGGTTGGTAAAAATAGTGAAGGCGAGGTCTAGATCAAACCCCGTTTCAAAAGAACTTTTCAGTAATTGTAAATCGGCTTTATTGAGGGTTTTGATTCTAGCTTGATCGTGTTTAAAAACAATGGCGAGGACTCGATCGAAGTTCTCTACGGCTGTATTGGTTTTTAAAAAATTTGAATATAAGAATGCGATCATCACGAGTCGGAAAGTGAGTGGCAGGCCAAAAATTCTCGCGCAACTATTCAGGCGTTTTCGTTCTAGTTTCTTTTCCATGATGTAAAGATTCTTGTACAGAAACTCATCATCGATTTCTGTCGTGGCATCCAGATTTGCCAAGCTTTCGCAGGCGTTGGCAAACGACTCTTCAAATAACTCGCCCAACACAAAGGCCCGCTCGCGATCGAGCTTACTTTTAGTTTTAACTAATTTGATCGTCTTTTTTCGGTGTTCGTGGGCAACGCCGTGAGCAGCTTCGTGAAGAATGTAATTGGCGCGCAATGGGGGAACATCATCCCAGTTAAATGCACCTTTTGCTTTCTGTTCAATTTCTCGTAAACAATGAACATTGTCGCAATAGGGAATCGTTTTCTCTTTTAAAATTTTGGGGAGCTGAGTGAGTGCAAGTGCATCGAAATCACGAAATCGCTTTGAAGTGTAGCGGTAGCCCAATTGGATTACTTCGTGGCGAATGTTTCGGTAGATGGTGTTGGTTTTTAAAAGGTACGCGTCGCCCAAGTTATCGGGGAGGGCGTTTACGCTTTTATACTGATCGTGAAATTTAAGAATTTGTTTGAGTTTCATTGCAATATCAGCAGCAATAACACAAATCCGAGCGCAACTGGAGCAATTAAAGTCAGAATTCGTTCTTCGCTGATTTTCTCGTTTAAGATGCTTCTTACGGCTGAAATAGACTGAAATGCCATTTGGACACCAAACGCGCTTCCAACAGCGAGGGGTGCATAGGCCACCGGATCCACTACTTTAGAGAGGAGGAGATTCGCAACTGTAGAGGTTCCAATCAGAATGGACCCAAACCAACCCAAGAGTGAAACCCCATGGTGAAGAAAGTATTCAGGTAGATTGGAAGTGAGAGTGTCGAGCGCACCGCTATTTCTCAAAATTTGAACCGTAAAGGTCATGCAAAAGAACACAAAGAGGGTGCGCCTTGCGCGCTGAAATGAATTAAAAAAATGGGTGAGTGCTGACTCTTCTTTAAAGTAGAAACTAAGGGCAACGGCAAATAAGATGAAAACGAAGCCAGGATTAAAAACTCGAATGTGAGTCCCGGGGATGAGAGCATCCATCCAAATTTGTTTTCCAATCCAAAGTGCAATGAGCAGGCAGCCGTAAATAACCAGTCCTGTTTTGTTTTTAATGGGAGTTGCATCTTTGCGATGAAAAAAGAGACGAGCACTGAACACCCCTACCGCAAAGGTCACAAAGCCCGAGGCGAGGGCGGGGAACTCAGGTCCAAAATTAGAAACCCACTGAGTGGTCAGCGTGTAGATTCCACCCAAAAATAAAACCCAAGCAATCATTTTAATGTGATGAGTGGGATGCTCACGCGTTTTTTGATCAAAGCGAGCAATCAAGAAATAAGTGAGCAAAGGGCCAATAAAAGCAAAGGGAATTAAAAGTATGGCCGTAGCGTGCGCGATGGGGGTAGGAAAGCCGAGCCTGAGTGGAGTTCCGAGGGCTCCGAAGGGAATGCCATTCACCATGTTAATAAAGGGAAGAACTGCGCAAAGCTCTATCGGAAAATGAAGCGATAAGAGTAGGGGCGCAACAATCAGCAATGGGGTGCCGAAACCGCTTGACCCCTCTACCATCAGTTCCAAAGGAAAGGTTACCAACACGCCTTGCACGATGCGGTTCGAACTGACCTCTTTCACCAAACTTGCTAGTGAATCTAAAACTTTTGTATGGTGGGCAACTTCAATGAAATAAAATGCACCTACTAAAATCAAACCAATTTCGATTAAGAATTCTCCGGTTTTGAGTAAGGAGAGATTCCACATCACGTCGTTGGCGTGAAAAATGGTTTGAGCGAGTACCATGCAAATGAGCAGAGCGATGAAGGACGCATAGGTGAGCGACATTCGAAGGAAGGCAAAACAGGCAAATAAAACACAAAAGGGAAGCAGTGCTGCGTAGGCCAAAATAGTTATCTTACGTCAATAATTTTCAGTAGCACTTCGCGTGTGATGGTATCGAGCCACGGGGTTTTGGTGGCGCCTTCATAAATATACGGAGCCATTTTTGCAGCAGGCACGGCGTAGGAAAGTTCTGTCCAAATATCCTCGTTAGGTTGCTTGAGCAAGTTTTGTACATATACCGAATTTTGAATTCTTTTATTTTTAGGGATCTTGCCAGTCCAGATGATTCCCATGACTTCACTGGTGCTCCTATCTACCATCGCCGAGCCGGAATCTCCGTGCGAAACATCGCAGCCGTTTGCAAACGACCACACTTCATCAGGCCCAGGGTTTAAATCATCGGGATCTTTTAGGTAGCGATACTCACCGGGTTTAGAAAAAGAGAGACAGTCCGAGTCCTGATTCGCCATCATGTTTCTGTTTGGATTGCCACCAATGCCGTACCCAATGGTGAGGAGTGGTTCCGCAAGTCCAAGGTCTTTCTTAAAGGCAAAATTTTGGGCAATTCGCGAAAGTCCTGCTTCATCAGCCGCTGGCACGTCCATTTGTAAAAGTGTAAGGTCAATATTTTTGAAAGTGCTTAAGAACTTGATCAGTTTATATTGTCGATTGAGTGCGGTAAATTTTGCAAAAGTGTTTAAGCATTGCGCGCCAATTTCACAAACATGGTGATTGGTGGCGAGGACATGCATTCCATTAAACTTTCCTAAATAAAACCCAGTTCCCCCTGAGGCAATGGACGCAGTGGCATAAGCGGCTCTTTGAAACGCACCATTTGCATTTTGCATGCTAACAGCGGTGACCGGTTTCTTTCCCCATTCACTCCCAATTCGGTAGGTCTCCACGTCAGAGAGGGTATTGATCGTAGTTTGATCAAATGGAGCAGTGAGTTCAGGCATCAAAAAGAGGGAAGCTCGGGCAGTCGGTGGGGCCGCCCAGGTGGCTAAGAAAAAACTCAGGATTGCCCGAACAAGAAAGGTGGGTTTTGACATAAAAAATCAGTATCATGGGGTAAATCAGCTCACAACGGATTTTGCGGGGTAACGCCCCATGGTTGAGGCCTTCTATTCTGTGAAAATCTGCTTGCTTCAAAGCTCGAATTCGTGCTCCCCTTTATTCAATGGCCAGCACTTTTCTAGACCTATTAAAAACTGAGTTCTCTCCCCATTTCTTTACCACCGAAGCGAATGATCTTCAGGTTTATGGCAAGGATTGGACGAAAGTTTATGAACCAAAACCGCTGGCCATTGTGTTTCCGCAAAGTACTGCGGAAGTTTCTGCTTTTTTAAAATTATGTTCCGCGCATTCTATTTCTGTAGTCCCTTCTGGCGGGCGCACCGGTTTATCGGGCGGAGCCGTTGCTGCTCAAGGTGAAGTCGTTTTAAGTTTAGAGAAGATGCGTAAAATCGGCGAGGTGGATACGCTTTCGCAAACATTGTGGTGTGAGGCAGGAGCAATCACTGAATCTATTCACGAGCATTGCGAGCCTCACGGGCTGACTTGGCCCGTTGATTTCGCTTCGAAGGGCTCATCCCAGGTGGGCGGAAATATCGCCACCAATGCGGGCGGTGTAAAAGTGATTCGTTATGGCCTTACTCGTAATTGGGTACTCGGGCTTACAGTGGTGCTCATGAGTGGTGAAGTGCTGTGCTTGAATGGTTCACTTGAAAAAAATAATACAGGGATCGATCTGCGCCAGCTCTTTATTGGAACTGAGGGTATTTTAGGGGTAATCACAGAGGCGACGCTGAAGCTTTCCCCGGTGCAAAAGGAAAGCGACGTGTTTTTCTTCGCTTTAGAAAATTTAACTGCAGTTTTTGATTTATTTGAGGCGACTCGAAAAAGCGGTTTTTTGGTGAACGCATATGAATGTCTCTCGAGTGATTGTTTGAGCGTGGTGCTTCAAAATCGAAATCTCTCGTCGCCCTTTGCGGGAGAACATGCGCAGTACGTATTGTTAGAAGTGGAGCGCCCTGAAACTGACTCGGCCAAGGCGAAACTCGAATCGTGGTTAGAGACTTTATTTGAGAGGGGTTTGGTCCAAGATGCCGTTCTTGCTCAATCGCCAAAAGAAGCACAAAACCTATGGGCAATGCGAGAAGGAATTTCTGAGTCTCTTGCCAATAAGGGGCTACTCCATAAGCATGATATCGCCCTGCCGATTAACCGCTTGCATGATTTTATCCAAAATTGGACTCGCGATCTTGATCAAAATTATCCTGGTTTGAAACCCTACATTTTTGGTCATATTGGTGACGGAAATTTACATGTAAATTTAATGAAGCCCGAGAGGATGCCCGTTCTTGAGTTCCGGACCTTATGTAGCAAAGCAGACGAGAACCTTTTCGCCTGGATTCAAAAATATGAGGGTAGCGTATCTGCAGAGCATGGAATCGGGCTATTAAAAAAACACCTCCTGCGTTACTCGCGGACAGAAAAAGAGATCGCACTCATGAAGTCCATGAAGCAGCTCTTTGATCCGAAGGGCTTGTTGAATCCAGGGAAGATTTTATAGTTGGCCATTGGTGACGCACGCAAAGAATACACATGGTATAACCCAATTGCGCTCCAGTGTGGTTGGTATCGCAATTTTATGCAAAATTAAATGTATTTAGTGTAGTGATTCGCTGTATTCGTATTTATTATAGTGCTATTGTTTACAATTGATTTCCTGACAAAAGGACAGTACTATTCCTGCAAGGGAAGGCTTTCAATGGTAGTTCGATACTGTGCTTTATTCACGTTGCTTGTGCTTTTCTGTTCGTCAGCGCAGTCATTTGCAGAGACGTCATGCCTGTCCATTATCAAGGGCCCATCTGTTTTTAGTAAAGTTTTGACTGCCGCCGAAACGTCACAGAAACTCATTCTCCTCCCTCATTCTGCTCCCTATGCTGAAGATGTAATGAACTCCTTAGCGTTGACAAGCGAAAGTGATCGGCTCGTTTTTAACAATGCCATTAAGTTAAGACCTGTTCTTGACACTGAAGTTCTTTATGCGGCCATTGCCGCTGAAGCCGTGATTCGGAAATATCACAGCGCCTCAGACGTGAAGTCAATGTTGAACAACTTTTCATTGTTCTCAGTGAAGGAGAAAGACGCCATTGTTGACGGAATTCTTGAAAGTATACTCTTTTCAATTCAGCTTGATAGTAATCGAATTCTTGGCTTAAAGAAGTTGGCCGCGAGATTTAACATGAGCGAGGCTGACCTGGTGGATCTCATTAAGGCATTAGATGACTCTCAGAAAGTTAACTACGATGACGTTAAAATAGTGATTCTTGATTTCTTAAGGAGTCCTAGTCCTACATTAATTAAAAGTGTGACCAATTACCCTAGGCGTAAGTTTACCGGTTTTGGATGGTTTCAGCAGCAGTACCCGATTCGGTATGAAGGGCACTTTTTTGAAGAAAATGGTTCGGACTTTACGCCTTGGCTCTATAATGAAGATGCGAGATTAATTCAGTATTCAAATATGGAGACGCGAGTTCGCTTTATCCGTAAACACGTCGACCTATTCCAGCAGAAGCAACTTAATGATTTATTGGCATCGAGTTTATGGAGTGCGATCCCAGAAGATTTACAGAAAATTATTTTGAATCGTACTGCGCTCCTTGCACTTGAGGATCAGCTCGTGACTGCGACGGAGAAATTGAATAAAGTAACAATGCTGGCTGAGACTGATCCTGCAAAGAAAATACTTTCAGAATACGTAATCAAAGAAATCTCCGGAGTAAACGAATACAAAGATCCGGAAAAAGCAGTCAAGCGGATCCTTGAGCCTTATCCCTCGCAATTGCTTCCCGATGATGCCACCAGAGTCGTGAAATTAGTGATCAGCAAGTTAATTTATATCAGCGATAATGAATTGTTTTTAGAATCAATAAGATTGGCTTTACCCGCCAAACTAATTGAAAATATGCGCAGTGAAAATTACCTTGACGTGGTATTATTGGTGCTTGATTCCGCTAAAGGTCGTTTTCCTACTTATGGCTATTCGCCGTACAAATTTTTATACTGGATTATTGAACAATCTAAGTTAAATGCTAATCTCACACTCCAAGACGGATCAATTATTCAAAGCAAATTGCGTCAGATCAATCCAAGTTCTCACCGTGGGGGCCATGAATATGAGAAATTTAATCAATCCCTAGTGGTGCCGCTCGGGAGAGACCCCTCCATCATCCTCGATGCTGAAGCATTAAAAAATGAAATAGCAGAACTCAAAGCAAAGATCGCTGTCTATCAGCAGTGACAGCAGACCAAAAGCACCGCATCTTTATTCATCGCCGAGCTCTGCACTTATCCTGAGATAAGAAGCGCGAGCACAATGACGAGTACACTTAGGCCGGAGAGGATGAGGTCACGATCAATGTGGGAAAGTTTTGTTTTTTTCAAGTTTGCCTCCTTAGCAATGATACCTATCCCTCTATCGCAAGTAGGGTGCCAAGGTTTGGACGGTATTTATTCACGCACTTAGCTTAACCGTGAGTCTCGATTTACTGTGTCCCGAATTACTGTTATTCTTTCTCCTGGAGAAAACATGAGTCAATCTAAACCGTCGAATCGTTCTATTAAAGATATTCTGTTTGCTGTAGGGCCCACTCTTATTTTTGTCCTGGTGGCGCTATTTTTGGCCAAAAAGTACATTAATCCTGCGCTTCCAAATAGAGTGGTCATTTCGACGAGTGAGAGTGAAGGGGATTATCAATTATTCGCTCAGCAGTACCGCGATATTATGAAGGACAATGGCGTCACTCTTGAAATCCGTTCATCGACAGGTGCTGTAGAAAACTTAAGTCGCTTGCAGGATGAAAAATCGGATGTGGATGTAGGCTTTGTTCAAGATGGAATGGGCTCCAGCGAAACGGAGACGAATCTTCTTTCGCTTGGAAGTCTCTATTATGAGCCAATTTGGGTCTTCTATCGTGGGCGCACGCTCCAGCACCTTTCAGAGCTGGTGGGTAAGCGGGTAGCGGTAGGGCAAGCGGGCGGCGGAACGCGGATCCTTTCAATGAAGCTTCTCAATGCAAGCGGAGTAACAGAAAAGAATGCAAAATTTGTTGATTTGGGTTGGGCGAATGCCTCGAGCGCATTACGTGAAGACAAAATCGATGCGGCAATTTTTTTAGCCACGCCGGAAGACATCGAAATTAAGAAACTCATTCATGATCGCAGTGTACATCTCATGAGTATGGATCAAGCGGAAGCGATTACTCGCCAAGTGCCTTATTTGCATCACTTAGTGCTTCCGCATGGAGCATTAGATTTAAAGGAAAATCTTCCCGCGCAAGACATCGATTTAGTATCGCCGACCGCAACGTTACTGATCAAAGACAGTTTGCATCCCGCACTCATTTACTTGCTTTTGAAAGCGGCCTCTCAAGTTCACGATGAGCCCGGAATTTTTGAAAAGAAAAATGAATTTCCAAACGAAAAATCCTATGAGTTTCCTCTGAGCGATGAGGCAAAACAGTTTTATAAAACAGGCACCCCATTTTGGCAGCGCTATCTTCCGTTTTGGTTGGCAGCGCTTGTTGAGAGATTCATATTAGTGATCATCCCCTTACTTGCATTAATTCTGCCGCTCATTAGGACAGTCCCCAAGCTTTATCAATGGCGTATCCGGAGAAGATTCTATCAGCGCTATGGGGAGTTAAAGTATATTGAAACGCAAATTAGGAGTGAGACTACCCCGGAGAAGCACGCGCAATTTTTAAAAAAACTCGATGAAATTGAAGACCGGGTGAATCATATGAAGGTACCGCCTGATTTCACTGAACATGTCTTCGCGTTACGCGGCCATATTCATTTTGTGCGCGAAAGGCTACTCACTGAATAAAAATTCTGCTTGATGGCGATTGCGCTGCACGCCAAAGCCCAACAGGAAAATGTGCAAGCACGACAAAATAATAGCGACTATACAGCTAATTTCATGTTTGTTATTCTCTTCCCATATGAACTCTGAAGTTAAAGAATTTCAAGACCGGCTCATCCAGCATCCTCTTTATGGCGAACTGAATTCAGTTCAAAACCTGAAGGTCTTTATGGCTCATCATGTTTTTGCGGTTTGGGATTTCATGAGTTTACTGAAATCCCTGCAGCGTTCCATTACTTGCGTTGAAGTACCTTGGCGCCCTTCTGTTTATCCTGCTTCTCTCGTTCGATTTATTAATGAAATTGTTATAAGTGAGGAATCTGATCTAGATCAAAATGGCGCGCCCACTTCGCATTTTGAACTGTATTTAAATGCGATGACTGAACTGGGCGCGGATACCGCACCCATCCGTTCTTACCTTCGAACCTTAGATCCGAACTTAATGCCCGTCGGAGTGCGCGATTTTGTGCAGAGGAATCTGGCACTGGCACAGAGTGGAAATGTAACGAGAATCGCTGCGGCTTTTCTTTATGGTCGTGAAAAACTCATACCTGAAATGTTCGAGCAAATGGTGCAGGTCCTCGAACGAGAGAATATCAATGCACCTTCGCTTCTTTATTATTTGAAACGCCACATTCAAATTGATGGTGAAGAACATGGGCCGATGGCGGAACGTTGTCTGAACGTGCTTTGTTTCAATGAAGAACAAACAGCTATTGCCAACTCCGAAGGAATTCAATCGCTTCAAGCTCGATGGGACTTATGGGATCAAACGCTAACGGCAATTAAATTACTTTCACTAACTCCTCAAACTGAAGGTCATGTGTCTTCGAATTCATCTACTGTGATGAATGGGGAAATGGCGACATCTTTCCAGTCCGAACGTAACCTCTGTGTAGATAATACTCAATGAATTCAATGCGAATGGAAATTACGTTCATTCGTATTGAAGAGCATTAAGGTGTTAAGAGTATTTACGTCGGCTGGAATTGCGTGTCTGATGTACATGGGTAGAAAAAATCTCACAAAATAATCTTCCTCACAAACAATTAAGTGGCTTTGTGCTACGATAGCGCATGCTCAACACCTTTAAGTTTAAGCCAGTAGATCCTAGTATAGTCAATCATACAGTTGAAAGACGTGGTTTTGTGAAGGCACCGTTTGATTATAAAAATTCAACCCCAGATCAAATCGATGTTTTTTACCGTCTTATTCCTGCGTTGGGTTCTACCGTTGATGATCATTCAAAGCCCATGGTGGTGGTGATGAATGGTGGCCCTGGTTTTCCTTCCAGTGTTTATCGGCCACTTGACTTTGATTATGCTGACGCCGCATCTCCCAAGAACGGTATTTTGAATCGATTTCATTACCTGTCCACCGCATACCGTATACTACTGGTAGATCAGCGCGGAACGGATGGACAGACAGCGCCGCTCGATATGGATGATCCAAACTTAAACCCAGATCAAATTGCAAAATATTTTTCATCCGACAGTCAAGCCCGCGACTACTTAGCCGTGATTGAGCAATTGATTCCGAAGGGCGAGGAGTTTTTCGTAATCGCTCAAAGTTATGGCGGCATGGTGGGAATGCAATATTTGAGTTTGAGTCATTTACGTAAGCCTCAAGGGATGGTGTTTTCAAGTGCCGCACTTCCCTATGCAAATACCCGTGAGGGAATGCTGAATCGTAGAGAGGAACAATTTAATTTAAACCTCCAGCTTTTGAATGCCGTTCCTGATATAGCGGAAAAATTACATGAAGTGAGAAGTCATTTTGAAAAAGTAGGTATTCAAGCTGACCGTATTAATGCGCTATTTTCTTGGCTCGGACGCGGCGAAACCGGAGTTTGGGAGAATGCGCTGGTCGATTATTTAAAATCGCTTCTGGCCCTAGGTAAAGAAGAAATTGAATTGGAGTTAAAAAAGAATGCAGCTGAATTCCATTCGCTGAATTATATCCTTTCGAGCGCAAATTTCACACCCGGTCAAACAGATCGCACCATTGCATTTCAAACTTCAAAAATGATCGTCTATGAACCATGGATGCTCGACGAAGACTGGATTATGATTCATGGGATGAATGACGGGAGCTCAAAAGGGAAGTGGGTGAAAAAAATGGACGAAAGTCCGCCGCCTCCCACATCCTTTATGAAACTCGATAAGTTAAAATCGGTCATTGGGCAAAACCAGTTGTTATTTACTGCTGCAAGTAATGATGCCTTCGTTCCTTTAGAGGGCTATGTAAAAGTAGTAAGTAAATTTCAAGTAGAAGGACACACGGAACTCGCCACCATCCCCGGTGGTCATAATGCTATTTTTCTAGAAAAAGGATTTGAAGTGTTTTCGGCTTGGGCAAATGGGCTTAAAACAAAGGTTTCAACGCCTCAATAAAGGCCTTCACTCACGCGCTTGTGTCAATGCCGAGAATCGATTCAAACGCCGGCTTGCTGTATTGACTACTAATGGAAAGTCTCTCGGAACGGTTTTGACTGCGGCGATGTTCATTGGTTCAAGTTGTGCACTGATTGGTTTACATATCGACGGATTAATCATGTCGATCGCTGTACCCTCTAACTGATTAAAGTGATCGAGCATTTTAAGGATGTTGAACACTTCAAGCTTTTAGGTAATATTAAAGGAAGCTTCCAATGCCTAAACTGATCGCCTTAGCTGAGCGTTCAGGTTTCACC
>CAIMWN010000021.1 GCA_903845155.1 Oligoflexia bacterium | reverse complement strand
GGTTGTCAGTTTCATCCAGAATTATTAAGCCGTCCGTTAGATCCACATCCACTTTTTGTTCAATTCATTAAGGCTTCCGTGCAATCTGCAAAAGGAATGCAAGCCCCTCTTAAAGGAATCAAATAATATGAGCCACATTACCCACACCATTAGCCCCATGACCCTCATTGCAGGTCCCTGTGTGATTGAAGATGAAGGTTTAGTAATGGAAATCGCCACTGAACTAAAACGGCAACTTGCGGGACTTCCGGTGCAGCTTTTTTTTAAAGCATCTTTTGATAAGGCCAACCGATCTTCTATTGAAGGCTTTCGTGGCCCTGGAATGGTAGAGGGTTTGAAAATATTGGGTAAGGTAAAAGAGAAGCTAGGTCTTCCCATTTTGACTGACATTCACTCAGTCGATCAAGCAGAAGCAGTAGCCAAGGAAGTTGATTTTCTTCAAGTGCCTGCTTTTCTTTGCCGCCAGACGGATTTGATTGTAGCCGTTACTGAAGCTGCACTAAAATGGAACCGTAAGGTAAATGTTAAAAAAGGCCAATTTTTAGCTCCTTGGGATGCAAAAAACATTGTGGACAAAGTGCGCGCGATTGAAGCAAAGCACACAGGTCCTCATAAAAAGGTAGATCTCCATTTGACGGAACGCGGAGTGAGTTTTGGATACAATTCACTCGTAGTGGATATGGTTTCATTTCAAACGATGCAAAAATTTGGAGTACCCACTATTTACGATGCAACCCACTCTATTCAAATGCCGGGTGCTGGTCCCGGCGGAAAAACGACAGGTGGAAAGCGCGAGTATTTAGAAGTGCTCACCCGTGCCGCTTTTGCAGCAGGAGCGGATGGCCTCTTTATGGAGTGTCACCCGAGGCCGGCACTTGCAAAGAGTGACGGACCAAATGCTTTCTATCTAGAGCACGTGGGCGAGTTCATTAAGCAAATTCTAGAATTTAGACGTCTCGCTCAAAGTTTCCCAAAACTCTTGCCTGAGGCGAGAGCATGAGTGGAAAGAAGCATATTATACTCGAGCAAACGCTTGAGTTGAAACTGCCAAATGAGCTTGTGGATAAGCTGAAAAAAATTAAACTCCTTCTGCTGGATGTAGATGGAGTGCTGACCGATGGCAGTATTACCTGGTTTTCGGGCCAAGGTTTTACGCGCACCTATCACACGCACGATGGATATGGGATTCGCCACATTCAAAAATTGGGCATCATGATTGGAGTCATTAGTGGTGGTCAATCGCAAGATTTAAAAGAGAGACTCCAGTTCTTAGGAATCAAATATTTTATTCTGGGGAGTGAAGATAAACTCACGTCGCTGAATGAGCTCGTGGAACAAACAAAAATTCCACTCGAAAACATTTGTTTTATGGGCGATGACCTTTTCGATATTCCCGCTCTTGAAAAAGTAGGACTTGCGGTGACGGTGCCCAATGCAGTTCCTGAAGTGAAAGAAATTGCACACTTCATCACTACTCTTCCTGGCGGTAAAGGGGCAGTAAGGCAAGTCATTGATGCAATAAGGAAAGCGCAGAATCTCACCGGTCTTTGAAATTCCAGTCATGACAAAAATTCCCACCCGTATCGTAAACTACTTTTTACTTCTTTCACTCGCCTCTTGTGGTGGTCCACAGGGATGTTTTCCTCGTTTTGCTGCGTTAAAGACAGAGTATCCTCATGTTATTTATCGTGGCCCTAAACTCCCTTCCGAAATTGAGATTAAGAAGATGCCGCCGGCATCGTGGACACCGCTCACTCAAATTTCGAAAAATGCGCAGGGTGCCGTTTTAGTGAGTGAAGATTGGGCTTTCTATCAGCATCCAGGTTACGACGAGAAACAAATCCGTGAAGCGATTTCAGATAGTATCGAAGAGGGGCGTCTCACCCGTGGTGCGAGTACGATTACTCAACAAGTAGTTCGCAATATTTATTTAACGAAGCAGAAAAGTTTAACGAGAAAAGTCCGCGAGCTCTGGATGGCGACCAAAATTGAAAAAATATTAGGGAAGAAAAAAATCCTGGAACTTTATTTCAATATTGCCGAATGGGGTGAGGGCATTTTTGGGATAGGACAAGCATCCCATTTTTACTTTAATAAATCGCCGACAGAACTTTCGGCAAAAGAGGGTGCGTTTTTAGCGATGCTTCTTCCCTCTCCTAAAAAATACGCTACGTCTTTTCGAAACAAAACCCTCTCCCCGTACGCCCGCAGCACCGTGCGTTCCATTATGAATAAAATGGTGCAAGCTAGATTTTTGACGGTAGAGGAACGTGATCAAGAATGGGCAAAACCCCTGAATTTTGAATCTAATTTTGATCCGAGCATTCCGACGGAAACGGTAGTAGAGAGCCCCGAGGGTGATGACGATGATTCTGCAACGAAAAAAGATGAATAATCTGCGGGCGATTTTAGATTCTCATTCCCTTAAGTGTAAAAAATGGTCATAATATAAGAATGCAACTGACGCGCGCGCGAGCACAAAAAATTACACTTTTTATCGGATTAATCGCTACGGTTTTCGTGGGAGGCTGGTATTTCGGTCTTCGGACTCAATCCAAGCATTCATTATTCCATAATAATTTTCTGCATCCATTTTTATCGAAAGAACAACTTCAAGAGAAAATCGGACGTCTGCATAATGATGACGTTTACCGTTTTAAGCAAAATGAAGTTCAGCTAGACGGCGTGAGCGAGCCAGTAGTGCTTGATTTCGCATTTGATCCAGCTATTCAATCTACCGCTGAGGACCTCCTCGCACAGTACAAGCCTGATTTGGGTGCTGTGGTGGCAATGGACGCGTCTACTGGAAGAATTCTTGCAATGGTGGGTGAGAACCGCGCCTTTGTGATGGAGGGGCATCCAGCCATCTCTAATAGCTATCCTTCTGCTTCCGTTTTTAAAGTGATCACTGCTGCTGCGGCGATCGAAGGCAAAAAGGCGGGCGCGAGCTCCATGATTTCGTATTCGGGCCGGAACCACACCCTTTATAAGTATCAGGTATTAAAGGAACGGGTGACGGGTTGGAAAAGAATGTGTTCTTTGAAAGAAGCATTTTCAAAATCTATTAATACTGTATTTGGTCGTTTGGGCGTATTTTCATTAGGGAAAGAACCGCTGCGTACTTGTTCTAATCGTTTTGTATTCAATGAGATGATTCCAGCAGAGTTTCCCATATCCCTGTCAAAATCAGCGGATCCTGAAAATGATTTTGCACTCGCTGAAATGGCGTCAGGGTACACTCAACAAAATATCATGACCCCACTTCACGGAGCCCTCATCGCGGCTGCCGTTGCCAATGATGGTGTGATGATGGAACCTTATTTTTTGAACGCGGCTTATTTGAAATCGGGAAGAACGATTTATAGAGCTGAGCCATCGATTCTTTCAAAGGCGATGAGTGTCGAGACTTCGAACGAAATTAAATCGATGATGCGTGAGACTGTTCTTACCGGCACATCCCGCAAAAGTTTTCATGGTTTTTCAAAAGGTAAATTTAGCTATCTCGATGTAGGTGGAAAAACCGGATCTCTTACCGACAAGAATCTGGGCGGAAAGGTGGATTGGTTTGTAGGATTTGCCCAAGCGCACGGCCGTAAAATTGCGATTTCAGTGATGACGATGAATAAGAAATACTGGACTGTAAAGTCTTCGTTTTTGGCTCGTAAGACCATTGAAACCGCATTTGCCAATAAAGCGGTTGCCGTTAAGTAAATTCACTCTGGTAATTGTTTCAGGATTTGTAGCCACTCGCGACGAGTAGGGCTGCCTGAAAACGCACGATCATTCATGATAAAGGTGGGAGTGCCAATCACTCCGATTTTTCGCGCAGTTTCAATTTCATCTTTTAGTTTCTCAGTGGTAGCAGACGAGTCGATGCATGCCTGCATATTGTGAAAGTATGGTGCCGAGTTTTCAATGTATTGGAGTGTTTGTTTTGAGTCTGCGGAGATTCGATTGGTTTCCTGAAATAAAAAATCAATCACCTGATTCAAATCATTTCGACCTACAGTACAAAGGGCAATTTTGGAAGCGACACAGGCTCCTTGGTGGCCCACGAGGTTAGAATAGGGATTGCAGCTGGATTCCTGAGGGTAGGGGTGAAAAATGCCTCTGATGGACGCACCGCTGAGGTCGATTGCTTCTTTCAGGTTTTTTATGGTGTCCCTGCAGTAGAAGCATTTAAAATCGCCATAAAAGTGCAAAGTGTTTCTGCCTGCAGCGGAAAGAAAGCTGATTCCCGAAGTTGTTGGTACGTCGTTTGCTTTGCTCATTTCTGTCAGTTTAAAATGAACGGGATTGTCCTGCCAGTGGCGCTTTTGTTTAAAAAAATTGAAAGTCATGGTCTCGAATACAATGCTGAGAGCGAAAAAATAGATTAAGGAAAAGAGTAAGGGTAAAAGATTATTCTTTGTGGTGAAAACGAGCTTCGGGAGCCAAAGCGAAAATATTGTTTTCCCGTTTTCAAACAGTAAGCATAGCAATGCAATATCAATCACCAGACAATAAGTGCAAAATGTTCTAAGAATAATTAGACTGTAAAGCAAGAGGAGTAGGGCGTAAAAAACAGAAACGTTTGAAAGGAGTATTAGGACGCGTCTTTTGATGCCGAAACTCCATCCGAAAAGATAAAATGCGAAATACGCCATTCCTAGAGCCCCGAGTGAAAATCGTCCCCATGCTTCAGGTGCGATACTGAGCGCGACCTTACTACAGCCAGAGAAAAACGCTAGTCCACATCCGAGGATGGAAGTCTCACCGAGACGTAAATCATGATCAAGAATGAGGCTCGCGAGTGAGGCCGAGAAGCCGATTAGGCATGCAATCGATTTAAGTGCACTGCCCTGTTTTATACGCAAGCTGCTCCTTTATTTACATTCATTTTCACTTCTGAAGCTTCGATCAAAGCCCATGTTGCCAATGAGGGTATCTACCGTTTTTGCGGTGATAGTGGGCTCCAGCCATAAATGGACTTGAAGGGTTTCGATCAAAGGTGAGCCCTTTACGAATGTTCCCTTACAAATATCGTAGTAAAACGAAATTCCCTTAGGGTAGTTTTGAGTGCTTGGCTTTAGTTGAAGATGAACCCATGAACGCACGCTGTTTTCAGCGATCTGCAAGGCAGGATTTTCATTACCAAAAGTAAATCTGCCCGACGTATAGAGATCCGTTTGTTTTTTATCGATTGATTCAGTGCTGGTGTAGAGTGCACAACAGGTGGGTGTAACGCTTGAAAAAATTCCTTCATCAAAATCACCACGATTGTAGAGGTAAGTATTCTTTTCTTTGCACGGCAGGTGATCTTCAGTGCTCATGCCCGGTCTTTGTACATATTTTCCAAAATGAGCAGCTCTTGTTTCTTTGGCGTTGCTAGTAGGGCAAAACTGATACTTTTGATTAAGTGAAGCGATCAGATTGAGAGATTCTTTTTCATCGTGCTTACTCGTGTCGCATTTTGTAGAGCTTGACGATTCAGCGTTAGTCTTCATAGGTGAAATAATTAATAAAACTGTTAAAAATTTGAGTAAGGTTAAGTTAAAGTTTTTCATAAATTTCCTTTTATTCTATTTAAAAATGAATCGATTCATTTACCAAGTGGGTGCAGTTGAGAAGTCCCATTGGATTGATCCGCCGCCCGTTTTTCCTTTATAACCAGTTCCATTTACGCACATCGGTGAAATGGGCCCCGATGTAGTTACGCCAGGTATCGTTTGGGCCCGAATCCCTTCCAATGTACATTGCATAGCTAGAAGGGCGCTTTTGGTCGTATTGCCGTAAAAGGCGTAGACTTGCTGGGCATTGTTAGTTTTCAGGCTAGACATATCGAAGAAATCATCGAGTGCATTTAAACCTTGTTCAACGACGGCACTCACCGGATTTGCAGCAAGAGTTCGAGCAAGTAAAGTGAGTGAATCATAAGGCTTGAGGCGCAAGAAGGAGGTTTGAACGCCAATACCCCCAGTAATAGGGCTACTAGGGCCAGTGACAGGAATAATGTTTTTGCTCACATTCACGCCGACACTGAAGCACCTTCCGCCAAATCTACCTGAGTTTGACATAAAGCTTGCAATGGTTAACCCACCTGATGCGCCGGGTGTTTTTAATAAAGATGAAGAAATGGCCCATAAGTTGGTGAGCAACTGCGGGTCAGTGCTAGCGTAACTGCTATTATTCTGTGATGACCAAAGACTTGAGAACATACCATTTACCCAGTTTTTGACTGATTTACTGATGCTTCCCAACATATTTAGAGTGCTAGTGATACCGCCTAAGGACCAAGATGGAATCGGTGTGTAAATCACAGGGTAGGTATAAGAGCCACCTGAGAGTGCGCCTACAAAGTTGCTACCTGGTGATCTGGTGATCCCTATTGAGCCATTGAAGCCGGCGACTGATAGATTAGCACCCACTTCTGTTGCATAACCATTATAGTCACCGATGCTGCAGCGGGAACCAAGAGAACCCAAAAATTGGCCACCCACGCTTACGCTGAGCGAGGGCGTGCTGCCACTGGAAATTGATTTCGCGGCTTGAAACCCCATGACCACTTCATATGAATTATTGATGGAGTCGGAAGGTGATGTAGAACTACCGCTATTGACTCCTCCGATATAGAGCCCCATTCCGCTCGGAATCATTTGTATTACTGATTTTAATGTTCCACTCAAAAAAGCGTTCGTAAAGCCGTTGCTACCAAATTCACCAGATACCGCAGCATTTACTAAAAAGCCGCCAAATGTTTTTTTGTTAGTCACAATTACTTTTTCAAGATTATGTATAATTTCGGGGGTCGGTGTTGGAACCTGTGCGTGTGCTTTTGAAAAAAATACCTCTTCGAGTGACTGCGGGAAACTTATTTTTGGCTTAAAATCGCAAGAAGAGTAGAGGTCTGGATTTTGATCTTGAACCGTACCCAAAAACGAAAGAGAAAGCTGAGCGTCTTCGCGAACGGCTTGGGTCGTGATGGGGGCAAAGGTAAAATCATTACCATCGGATATATAGTCACTAATACTATAAGTTGGATCATTAAGGAGTGTGTACTCGTCACTGCCAGTATCAATAATTCCGGTATCAGATGGATCTTCACCCGCACTGATGGTTAATGAAATAGCAGTCGAAGGAGTGGTAAAAAGATTTTCGGCACTGTTACTCAGGAACAAAAGCTCTTTTCTTAAAAAGATTTTATTCGAGTCATTTAAGGTAGTGCCGCTATCATAATTGAGTGCAACGATTTTTGAAAAATAGCCTGGATGTGTCGCATCTGTATCAGCCATAGAGGTGTTGTATGCAGTCAGGTTCTGGCTGAAAGTTTTGCAATCCCCAGTAAGGGTTGATCCAGCCGTGTCAATGAGCTTAGTGCAGTCAATAATGGCTTGCAGTTGAGCCTTTAACTTCGGAGTGCAAAGATTTTGAAAAAATTGCGTTATCGAATTTTGTGCATAACAGGGAACCATCAAAAACTGAGCGAGAGTCATGAGGACGATCACTTGCTTATTCATTTTTCCACCTGTTCGAGTTGTAGGGCTTGCGTAATAATAACTTGAACTCTGCTATCTGGTTCGGCACTAGTTCGGCCCTCTAGAAACTTCCGCACCTCTGGATCAGCTACATGATCTGCAAGGAAGTGATAACATTCCATCTTCACCGCAACCGACGAATCACTACTCGAGCAGGTTGTTGCGGCAATTTTTGTTTTAAGGTCAAAGGGTTGATAACTGAGTGAGCGTGCGGCAGTGGTTCTGATTGCTTCACTTGGATCTTTTTGGAGCGTGTTTAAAAGCAGGGTTCTGCTCGCATCATCGGTATTAAATCTCAAGGCATCGATTGCATTATTTTTGAGCATCGGATTTGAAGAGTTGCTAGCTTCCTTTACTTCATCAAAAAACACATTACTTTTAGAGTTACCCATGGCTAGTAAAAGGTTACTTTTCTTCGTTTCTTCCGAAGTTCCGTCGCCAAAGACCCCATAGCTGCTCTGCCAGTCTTTTTTGAATAACGTCACGATATTTGGATCGCCATCTTTTGCAATCGAACTTCCCAAGGCGAAAGAAGCCATTTTTGCGAGATCGGGATTACTCGAATCATGATAAACGGATTGCAGGAACGACTTAGATTCGGGAGTGAGTGCCTCTACGGGCAACGTAAACTCTGCCAAGATTTTCTCTTGATCTTGCAATGCTATCCCCGTCCTACCGTAGGCTTCAGCTAAAATGGCTTGTGCTGCTGGTGTGCCCACGAACCCTAACGCTCCGAGGATGACCGAAGTTTCTCTTGATCCAGGTGTAGAGTGATTTAAATCATCTTTGGCAGCTTTAAGTAAACTTGGATTTTGTTTCAACGCATCACTATAACCGATTAGGATTTCACTTCTTTCGTCTTCGGTGATGTTGGCACCATCTACTTTATTTAACTGGGCTCTTGATTCTAACCAGCTCAATGCTCGCTTGTTTTTAGATTTTGCATTCTTGTTTTTAGATAATTGACGTGAATCGGCTTTCCTTGACCTTAATTCAGCTAGATTGATTTCATATGGAAACCATTTCTGATCGTCAGCAGTAAAACCACTTTTTTCAAATCTCCCCCATGTAGCATTGAGATGGTAGTCAAAGGAAGAGACCTGAGTGCCTACGTAAGTCGCATCAACGCTTACGTCCATTTTCTGTGATTGAGGTATTCCATCTTGGGTCCGCCATTCAATTAAACGATCTTGGGCGCTTGTGATGGCGATCGTGAGTGCGG
>CAIMWN010000020.1 GCA_903845155.1 Oligoflexia bacterium | reverse complement strand
GCAAGTGCGCGATTCCCGCCTGGTCATTGAGATCGGCTTTAATGACAGCTAAAAAGGCACCGGCATTTCTTTTCACTAGGCCTTTTTTATCAATGAACTTAAAGGGGACTTTTAATTCCTTTGCAAGCGTCTCTATTTTCTCCCGATAGGATTTTGGATTCAAAATATTGCTTGGCATATCCGCAAGCAAGCGAACTTGGTTGTTACAGATTCCTAGAATTCGACCTTCATCCATAATCGTTTCAGCCGTTTTTTTATTTAAGCCCGTTTGGATATGAAGAGTGAGCTTACCTAATTTTTTCTGCTCGCCATTTTTCTTTCCGTAGCTTTCTGGCCTGAAACGAGTCAGGTACGCAAGGGAAGCAACCCATGATAAAAAGCTTTTTGCATGCGCGTCTTTCAATCCTCGAAGATTCACATTGACGTCGCGATCGGATTCCTTATTTGAAAACACAGGCGCCGCTAACTTACGGAGTGCTTCTTGAAGGAAATAAGCGCCCGGATCGCCACTTAAAATCAGCGCGTACAATCCGCCTTTTCCTTCGTAGGAAATCTTAAAAGATTTAGTTTCATTCGTATCTTCATCTTTTTTAATTTTTTTCAGTTCTTCAGTGAGCGTCTCTTTAGCGAGCGCTTTGTTTTTGAGTGCATCCATTAAAGTCATGCGACTCCCAAAATCAGCTACATAAACGTCGTAAGCTGAAGCATCGTTCACACCAAATTTAATTTCTACGTTGTTCCATTCTTGATTCATGAAGAGATCGTAACAGAGGCTATTTTCTCCGTCCACCTTTGGCTTCAGCCTTCGCCGTCAAAGGATCCTCTGGCCATGCGTGTTTAGGATAGCGAGCTTTAAGCTCCTTCTTCACTTCAAAATAAGCGTGCTTCCAGAAGCTTTTCAAATCTTGAGTGAGTTGAATTGCCTCAAACCTGGGGGAAAGAAGCTCAATCAAGATTGGGATGCGCCCGCCCATAACTTTCGGGGTCTCCAGCCAGCCAAAAATCTCCTGAAGCCTCACCGATAATTTTGGAATATCAGAAGTATAGTCAATCCGATGATGGCTGTGGCTTGGAACCTCAATTTTATCGGGTACCCATTCATTGAACTTTGCCAAAAGCTTGCGATCCAGTGCCCCTTCTATGTAATCTTGAAACGGAAATTGAAGAACTTGCTCGAGTTTGGCTTTGCCACTACACGCGGCCTGGATCAGTTCATTCCAACTCCAATCCAAACTTGGATTTTCACCGCCACGGTGCCGTTCATAAAACTCCACTCTCGAAAGCCATCTCAAAAAATCTTCTCGTTCACGTAAAACTTCCTTCGTGTTTTTGAGAATATATTCTGAGAGTATTCTCTCAGTACTTTCTCCGCTTGATGCAACTTCGGTTACACTGCCCAGTTCTAGATCTTCAAAAAAGTACCCTTCCAGGGTCCTCACCCGTTTAGCCTCATTGTCCCAAAAGACATTTTTTTTCTTTTTTGCTTCTTGGTCGAGTGACTGTGCTTCAATGGGTATAAAACTTTGAATCACAATTTGCGGCACGCCTCGTTCGACCTTTTCCATGGAGTTTAAGACGAGGCCAATACGAGGTAATACTCGCGAAGAATCGCGGGGTACAATTTTTCTACGGCCCACCATCAGTCCATTCATAAATATTCTCGAAGAACACGCGCGCACCAGCACTTTTTCATAGAGTGGCCACTCAGACGGAGTGACTTGGGCGAGAGACGCGCTTCCCATGATCTGCTTTGCACTTTGAAGAGCAGCGCCATTGAGCTGATTCAAGGCAATGAGCAACTCATCATCACTTTGAATGGCTTGCACGCCATTTTGATTTTCGAGATAAGCCACCATTCTGGCACCAAAACTTCTTACTTTTTCCTGATCTGCGACGATGACTAATTTTGCGAGCGGCGGGGAGAGGGGCAATTTCAAGGCTTGCCTTCCCTCTTCAGTAATTCTGCCATCTACTAAAAAGTACAAGCGTTCAAGTTCACGCAATGAATAATCAAGCATGGATGATTTAGGTGACTCAAACCACGAAAAACGGCTGAAATCACTCACTCCAAATTCACTCAACATGAGGAGCGCATCACTTAAACTCACTCGGTGAATTTCAGGTGTTTCAAAATGACGTAATTGAGTTTGCTCCCCTTCCGTCCACAGGCGATAGCAAACCCCAGCACTCACCCGTCCTGCACGACCGGCACGCTGTTCACTGGATGCACGACTAATCCTCAAGGTCTCTAAACGATCTTGCCCCAGTTGCGGATCCGTTCGCATGAACTTACCAAAACCCTGATCGATCACTACTTTAATATGAGGAAGCGTAATGGACGTCTCGGCTATATTGGTCGAGCAAATAATTTTTCTTTTTCTCTCGCCCGTTGCAGACAAAGTTTCTTGGAAAACTTTCTTTTGCTCTGACTCGGGCAAATTTGAATAAAGTGGAAGCACTTCAATTTCTTTATGAAGGCGCGCTGAAAAAAGATGTTCTTCAATATCACGAACTGCTTTTTGAATTTCAAAAGCGCCGGGAAGAAAAATTAAAAAATCACCATTTTCGAACTCGGGGGAATTCTCAAGCGCATTTAACACTGTTTTCACTGCGCTCAAAACACTCACGTTGCCCAAGTATTTTTGGGTCACTGGATAAGTTCTACCCGATATTTTGAAGGTTTTCACATCAGGTAAAAATTTTTCAAGCGGTGTTGGATCGAGGGTTGCAGACATGACCACAATTTTCAATTCAGGCTTAAGCGATTCCTGAATTTCCCGGAGGAGTGCGAGCGCCACATCGAGATCAAGACTACGTTCATGGAATTCATCGAGAATGACACCCGTGATCCCCTGCAATTCAGGATCTTGAATCAACTTTCGAATCAGGACGCCTTCCGTCATTACAATCAAGCGAGAGTTTTTTGACGTTTTATTTTCAAATCGAACCTGATATCCAACGTCCTCCCCCAATTTCCAAGAATTCTCCTCGGCAATCCGGCTCGCCGTCAGCTTCGCGGCCCAACGTCTCGGTTGAAGTACGATCCATTTACCAGTTTTTAAAAGTGCAGGAGGAACTCGAGTCGTTTTTCCGGCACCAGGTTCTGCCACCACGATGACATTAGAATGCTCATGTACCGCTTGAACGATGGATTCCAAAAAATCATCGATCGGGAGTGGAACGCGTTTCGGAGATTGCCCCGTAATTTGCTTTTCAGTTTGCGTAGTTACCATTTTTGTCGTTAAAATAACCCTATATGAAAAGACCTATTTTGGCTCTCCTGATTTTGTCAATCCTCCCTCTTGCGGCGCATTCACAAACGAGCCAGCCTACTCCAAGCAAAAGAGCAAAAGTGAAAGTGCTACCTGCACAAAACGTCATCGAGAGTGACGAACCCGTGCCTGGCTCATTTCCAAGCTCTGCACAAAATTCCGTAAAAGCAAAAACTGTCGCAACGCCCAGTTCGCTTCCAGCATCCTCGGGCAGACAAAAAATCGCAGGTCCCACCACTGCCGTCGCCGCTCCTGTAGCACCGGCCCCCGTTGCACCTCCCCCAACTCCTTGGAAACTCTCTTATTTACTTGAATATTATGGACCCCGTTTTGGCTCAGCTCTCAACTCTACTCAAGGCCCATACGACAACGGTAGCTATGGATTCTTAGATCACAACGCAAAATTTGGTTTTGCTGTTAACGAGACCTTTACCTTTGGCACACAAGTGCGTGCGCGAAACTCTTTTGATCCTAGCAGACAATTCTTCTTTAAAAACCTTAGATTTTACGGTGCTTGGAATCACATGATTGAAAACTCAGTGATCGACATGAAAGGTGTTCTCGATGTGGAACTTCCTACTCAAGACAGCGCGAGAGAGAACGGTATGCTAGTCGCTTTCAATATCAAGAACTTTTGGACTTTTAAAACGGAACTCCGTAACTGGTCGTTTAGCGCGCTCACCTTTCTTAGACCTACTTTTTACAATAATCCCACGGGCAACACTGACCTCTATGTTCTCATTTGCCCCAATGCAACGGTCGATTTATTTCCAAACTGGCAATGGCAGTTCGATGGTAACTTCGACGCGTCCCACACCTACAGTGCGTCATATTTTGATTATGGTCCAGATGATCCCGATTATGTTGATATTGGGCCGATTTGGAGTATTAATGATCATTTCCAATTTACACCGAACTTAAGGTTTTATACTGCGAATCTATCGTTTAGCACGGCGACCGCTTACATTACTTTTTCAGCCGCTCTTTAATAGAATCGAGAGACTTCACTATGGTTAAAATTCAAAAAGGCTCCATCCTCATTTACCGACTCTTTGATGTTGCAGAAGAAATTAATCTTTCCAAAGTGGAAGAACTTCTCAAGTCAGATAGTAATGGAAGCCGACTTAAATTTACTCGTTCCCCTCGACAAGCCGTGATCATGCGTAATGCGCCGGTGACCTTAAGCCTCGGTGAATCGTCTCTCGCACTTCAAGATCAAGAACACAAAGTAGAAGCATTTGCTAAAATCTGGGACTACGGCGTGATGTCCATTCAATTCCAAGTGGCTATTGAACCTGGAACGGGCTGGGAAGACCTCATCAACATGAGTGCCAAAATGGAACAAGACACGCTCATAGACGAAGCCGCTCGGTTCCGCACTCAAGAGTTAGTGAATATCCTTGCTCCCGCACTCCGTGACCAGCACAGCTGGCATGAATTTGAGGATTATGTGATTTTCTTTTTCGAGGAACTCAATGGCGTGGGAAAATGTTCTGACCTCATTAATTCAGTAGATGCCGCAAGACTCATCGTAGCCGAAAACACCGTTACTCTTTCTGAAAAGGCTAAAAAAAGTATCCTCGAAGGGACTTTTCAATACTCTGATTCTGATCTTACCATCATCGACTGGAACAGCGCGATTGTCGTCGAGCCCTCAGGAAGAAAAGAAGTTCCAGAAGTGATCGAATTTGCCCTCACCCAATTGATGGAAATGCGTTATTACGATAATCTCCTCGATAAGCGCTTAACCCTACTCTATGACTCAATCGAAGCGTCACGGGGAAAATTTTTCAGTAATCGATTCACGAACCTCTCACGGGAAGCCTCTACCCGATACATCGAATTTTCTGAATTCATCGAGCGCGTCGATAACTCATTCAAAGTAGTGGGTGATTTTTATTTGGCAAAAATTTTCCGCGCAGCCGGTGAAAAATTCAGAATCCCAGAATGGGAAGAAAACGTCACTCGTAAAATGAATCTCTTTGCCAGTATCTCTGAACTGCTTCAAGGGGAAGTCAACGTCAACCGTAGTCTTTGGCTTGAAATTACCATCGTTGTATTGATTTTGTTTGAACTCGTCACGACATTTACCAAATTTACTTCCGGGCAATAACCACAAAACTATCGCCGCGATCGCGCACTTTTTCTTCTGTGTACAGAACAGTAAAGGAAAGATGCTCTAGTAATTGCGCGAGCGTTTTCTCATTCCACACATGTCGGTGAAGTGACGAGGTTTTCAGACACTCCTCTTTGCTTAAGCCTTCATAGTGAGGTGCGAAGTCCGCATGAATCACCAAATTCATCCACTCCTCGTAATGAACATCTTCGCTGGGGTTCACGTCATTGCGCTCATCTTCGAGCAAGTGCTCTAAAGGCGTGAGTGCGCGGTTTCGATCAAAGGTGCGCTTCGGATGGGGCATAAATAAATAAACCACACCACCGGGCTTCAACACTCTTTGCCATTCTTTTAAAACCCGAATTGGGTTTGGCACGTGCTCCAGAACATGTTCGGAAAGAATAAAATCCATGGAGTTGTTTGCATAAGGAATCTCATGTGCTTGGAAAAACTCGGTCGCCAGGCTCCGGTCTTTAGTGTGGCTTCGAAACGCATCTGAAAGAATGGTTCTTTTGAATGGGGCAATGGTTTGAGCACCTACTCCAATTTCAATTCCTCTTCCCCTGGGCGAATGCTTTTGTATTAATTTTCGAGAATCAGGGCGAACGTAAGCATAGCGAAACTGTTTCACGAGAGCCTTTGCGCCATGTTTGCGCATCAGTGCCCTGAGTAAATTGTAGCGATCTGAAAGACCCAGCATTTTCTATGCTTTCACGACGAGACGATCTTTACCGCACTTTTTGTGCGTGTGACCCGCGGTAATAATGGTCTTGATGTTTCCGCGAACTTGAAAATCAGCCACTACTTTCATCTCCCACGGATCAAGAAGCTTCACTAACTCGTCCATGATCTTGTTGGTCACGTCTTCATGGTAGATCCCTTGATCTCGAAATTGATTGATATAGAGTTTTAAGCTTTTCAACTCTACACACCAATCCTTAGGGACGTATTGAATATGAAGCGTGGCAAAATCAGGAAACCCAGAAACAGGGCAAATACAGGTAAACTCAGGCGAGCTCATATCGATGACATATCGTCTGTGGAGGGTTCTGTTCTTAAAGCGGAGGAGCTTCGCATCTGCAATTTGTTTACGCCCATCAGCACGCTGTGTTGACAAAACCAAATCATGATCACTTTTCTTCATATTTATCCTTTATCTTGATTGAGTGTTTCTGGCAAGGCGACTATTCTAAGCCCATACCTATGGATATTGAAACAGGGATGAAGTCTTCCAAAAAAGTTCGCCTTACGACGATTACGTTCTCCGTCATCGCTGGTATTTTGATTTTAGCGATCAAACTATATGCGGCACGAATTGCAAATTCGGCTGCACTCCGTTCTGATGCATTAGAAGGAACGGTAAACGTTCTCGCTGCCCTTTTTGGGTTGTTCTCGATCATTTATTCAGAAAAACCCGCTGATCAAGATCATCCCTATGGGCACGGTAAAATTGAGTATTTTTCTGCAGCCTTTGAAGGTGGCCTTATTTCACTCGCGGGCATATTGATTTTTTTCGACGCAAGCACACGGATCCTCCATCCCGCGCCACTAGAAAACTTGGGCCTAGGATTGAAGTTGAATCTTTTTTCCGGCTTCCTGAATGGAGCCATTGGCTATGTTATTTTCAAAGTGGGTAAAAAGCATCAGTCCAAAACTCTAGAAGCCGACGGCTTACACCTCATTACCGATCTATTCACTACCGTTGCCCTCGGGCTCGGACTAGGCTTAGTACTCCTTACCGGATGGCATTGGCTAGACCCACTTTTAGCGTTGGCGGTGGCGATCTTTTTACTGAGAACGGGATTCTTATTAGTAAAAGAATCGGCGCACGCTTTGCTCGATGCTGAAAACCCTGAACTTCTGGTAAAAATATTAAAACATATCAATGCCGAAGATCGAGGCCACGTCATCACCATTCATGAAACCAAAGCACAACTCTTTGGACGTGACACCCATGTGGACATGCATGTTGTAGTTCCGGAATTCTTTACCATTAAAGAAGCCCATGATGCCACAGACGCCTTCGCTTTCTCTCTTCAAAAAAACTTGGGTCATGGGTCTGTGGTCCACACCCACGTAGACCCTTGCGAGCGCGAGTATTGCACAGAATGCCCCTATACTCCTTGCGCGATTCGAATGAGCCCCTTCAGTGCACGTAAAGAGTTTACGCTCGATTCAATTACCAGTAACGGAAAACATTAAAATCGATGATTGAAGTTTAGTACGTAAACTTCGGCCCCCACTCAGGCTTACTCACTGGCAAAAGATCAAACAAATCCCAGATCGAGCAATAATTGTCACCAGGTCCAAAATAACTGGATGCAACTCTATAGATTTTCCCTTTTTTATCTTTGACGAAAGTCGAAACCCCCGGAAAATAATTATTCTCCTCCTTAAAGCCAAGGTCCGTCTTCAGCGATGAGCCTTCGCTCGAAACAAACTTGAACGTCCATCCGCGAGAACGCGCGAACTTGCTTTGAGTAGCTGGAGCATCATCATTCTCAATCACAAAAGCGGCGCGATTTTCTAAATGCTTCGTGAAGCCATTAAATCCGTCTGCCCACAACGTGCAATAAGGACAGTCCGAGCCCATATTGTGAACGAGAATCAACTCGTTTTTGTCACCAAAAAGTTGAGATAGTTTAATCTTCTTTTTGCCGTCGGTAAGCTCATAATCGCTCACGAGTTCCTTGGGTGCTTTCATTCTGAGAAGCGCTAGCTTCTCTTTTTGCTTTCTCACTTGGGTTTCAAGAGTTCGAATTTGCTTTAAAACCGGATTAACTTTTTTAATTTTCGCATTTTTCATATTGTCTATTCCTTATACAGTCCGCCGATCACTATACATACACTCAAGTCATACACTCTTTTAATTGAGACGTTCAAGCTCTATTTATTCTATAATTATTAAGCATTTACAACATTATTTACTCTGCACCCCCTCTTGGCACAGCCTCTGCATTATTCAAGGTTGAAGAGAGACTGCATCTTTTAAGATGCTGAAAGAGAGAGTTCGTATGAGAAATTTAAAAATGATTGCCTTATCACTGAGTTTAGCTGTTTTAGCTGCCTGCGGATCTGCATCTCAGAATACTGCATCCTCTACTGCTAACGGCAGCACTGCAAGCT
>CAIMWN010000019.1 GCA_903845155.1 Oligoflexia bacterium | reverse complement strand
TGCAATATCACGTTTTGCCTGCAACGTAGTAGCAGACCTCTTTGTAGCAATGTCTTTTAATAATTTTGAAAACTCAGGAAAACTCTTTAGTAGCAAAAATAACGAGTCTGAAGAAATAACTTGAAATTCACAAGGCGTTGTTGCACGAACAGTGAAAGACCGCGCGTGGCCACTAAAAATTCCCTCGTCACCAAAATAGTGACCATCAGTAAAAACACCAATTGCATATTGAGAGCACAATGTAGGAACTGGAGATTTATACGTCACACCAAATTGTATAGCAGGTTTATTTGCTTCCAAGGGAGACTGCGTTGGCGGCTCTAATAAAGGTGGCTTTGATGAATCTGGTGATACAACACAGAAAGAAAAATCGCGGCGCAGGTGCTGAGAGGGCAAGAAAGAAAACATATTTTCTTCCGTTACACTCACTGCATCGTCATCCGAATCACTTTCACTCACACTTCCATGTGAATTTTCAGAAACTGGAACAGATAAGTGCAAATTTACAGGTTTCTGCAAAAAAGACCCTTCTTGTCCTCCGTTCTGGGGGGTTGTTAAAATAGTTGCATCTGTTTCTTTGACGTCTTGTAATGCAGACAAAAGTTGGAACTTAGAAATTTTTGAAGAGTCGGATACTTTAACATCAGGGATGTTGTCGAATGGAATTTTATAAAAATTGAGCACTGGGGTAGGATCTGCGACATTGCATTCAACAGCTCCTCTAACTAAAAAAAAAAGTTCATGGGTAGGGTCGCCCTCAATAAAAATACATTCTCCCGGCATCGCAGATACAGGACGCATAATGGATACTAAAAGTGAAATAAGAGATGGCTCGAGACCTTTAAATAACTCAATTTTAGAAATGATAGAGCTTTGTGAATGAGCAATTATTTCATTCCTTATTTCAGAGGAGAGTTCGCCAAGGATTTCGTTTTCCGAAAGAAGTTGTCGCTTAAGAGAGAATTCATAAAAGGCAAGGATACGAGATCGAAGCGCCAAAGGAAGGGCTCTATCAGCTACCCACTCTTGCACTTCAAACAATCGTGCTTTGTTTGCAGTACTGCGCGAGTTAAGCTGAGTAATTATATCAGATGTGCTGCTAATAATAAAAGCAAGATAAGCGCTACCCAAAAGCATCAAGAGAATTGCAAAAAATCGTTCTGATGAAGTGATTGGATGCACATCACCAAAGCCTACAGATAACAGAGAAAATGTGCAAAAATACATGCTAGCAATATATCGCGAAGAAATAGGAATAAATGCAGGGTCACTAGCGTCAGTGTATGTTGTGCCATTCCATACTGGCCAATCCCCAACAGTTGAAAACCAGGAAATACCCCCATCTGCAGCGGAAGTTCCCGAAAATGGCTGAATTGCAGAATAATGAAATAGACAGCAGGCTATGTGCATGAGCACGAATAAAGAAGAAATAAGGGCAATAAGACGTCGAAACCCTCCTGCTAGGTCGCCAAATACAAGTTTTAATCTAGAGTTTAGTTTAAGCAAGCGTGCCATTTTAAATAAACGCAAAAGACGGACAGTGCGCATCAGACGCAGCGTTGCAAGGGAAGAATTAGTAGAAGTGTTTGAATATGCTGCAACAATGGAATCAAATGGGACAACGGAAAAAATGTCAACGAGAAAGAAGCCTTTAAGGTATGCAATAATGTTAAATCGCCAAGATGTTGTGACCAAACCTTCAAAGTTTGAGCTGTTTAGTCCAGAGCTTGCAACAATTGAAGAAGAAATTGAAAAAGTACCCATTACTTGCCGAACGTCTTGTTTGGAAAAGCAATGAAACGAAGAGTTTGTGCGATGCTTTTCGTAGTCCGAATCGTTTTCTTCTAAGCAGCGCCAGGACACAAATGAAATGAGCAT